>NZ_JBLYQK010000019.1:0-56152 GCF_048799765.1 Brevundimonas sediminis | reverse complement strand
CGCCGACGCCACGCACTGGATCAACACCGCTCGGCGTCACCCGTCCGAGGCCGCCCGCGTTGCGGCCCGCGCCGGCTTCGGCGATCCCGACTGGAACGACGCCGATCCGCGCGCCGCCGCCCTGCTGTCGGTGGTCGACCTGCCGGCCGACCTGTCGCGGGTGCTGCAGGACGGCCAGGCCGTCGCGGGGCGCGCCCCCGGCTTCGCCCTGGCCCTGGCCCTCGCCGCGCGCCGGATGGAGCTGCCCCGGGACGGGGCGCAGGATATCTTCCTGGTCGGTCGTCTCGCGGGTCTGCTGGCCCATGCGCTGGACCAGTCGCTTGACGGCTCGCCTATCCGGGCGCGCCTGCGCTATGTGGGGCCCGAGCCGGGCGCGCACTGAGGCGCGGCCCGGGGGACCAGGGAAATTTCATGGCTGACTGGCTTGCGGCGATTCTCCTCGGCCTGATCGAGGGTCTGACCGAGTTCATTCCGGTGTCGTCCACCGGCCACCTGCTGCTTCTGCGCGAGGCGCTGGGTCTGGACGACGGGCGCTGGACCTCCTTCGTGGTGATGATCCAGCTGGGCGCCATCCTGGCCCTGGTGCTCCTCTATTTCGCGCGGCTCTGGAAGGTGCTGATCGGCCTGCCGACCGATCCGAAGGCCCGTCATTTCGCGATCAGTGTCCTGATCGCCTTCATCCCGTCCCTGCTGGCGGGCGCCTTCCTCTACGACTTCATCAAGGACTATCTGTTCGAGACGCCGCAGATCATCTGCATCACCCTGATCGTCGGCGGCTTCCTGCTGATGGCGCTGGACCGCTGGGCGCCGCAGCCGAAGCATTTCGACGCCATGCAGCTGACGTGGAAGACCTCGGCCCTCATCGGCCTGTTCCAGTGCCTGGCCCTGGTGCCCGGCGTGTCGCGCTCCGGCTCGACCATCGCCGGCGGCCTGCTGCTGCGGCTGGAGAAGCCGGCGGCGGCCGAGTTCTCCTTCTTCCTCGCCATTCCCACCATGGTCGGCGCCTTCACCTATGACCTGATCAAGAGCGGCGGCGACCTCGATCTCAGCTTCGGCTGGGTCATCGCCATCGGCTTCATCAGCGCCTTCGTCGCCGGTCTGGTGGTGATCCGCTTCCTGCTGAGCTTCGTCTCCAACTACGGCTTCACCCCGTTCGCCGTCTGGCGGATCGTGGTCGGAACCGTCGGCCTGCTGGCCCTCTGGCTGTACTGAGCCTTCGCCGCCGAACAACAAAAGGCCGGGCCGGATCGCTCCAGCCCGGCCTTTGCATGTCCGGCGTGCGGCGTCAGGCTGCGGCTTTTTCCGCCGCGAACTGGCCGCCCTTGCGGTAGCGCCACAGATAGCTGCCCGCCACGGCCTCGATGCCGGTCGGCTCGATGCCGAGGTCGGCCAGGCCGGCGGCGCCGTCCGACACCACATTGTCGCTCTGCAGCAGGACCACCTGATCCTCGGTCAGCACCGGCTTGATGCCGACCACGGCGGTGATCTGCGCCAGGGCGCCGATCGCCTTGGCGACGGGGAAGGGCAGGGGCGCGAAGCCCGGTTCGCGATAGGTCTCGCGGGCCACCAGCTTCAGGATATCCTCGAAGGTCATCACGGCCGGACCGCCCAGCTCATAGGTCTGGCCGTCCGACGCCGTGTCGCCGATCGCCGTGGCGATGGCCGCGGCCACGTCGCCGACATAGACCGGCTGGAACTTCGTCTGGCCGCCGCCGATCAGCGGCAGGACCGGCGCGGTCTGCGCCATCTTCGCGAAGGTGTTCAGGAAGTCGTCGCCGGGGCCGAAGACGACCGAGGGGCGCACGATGATGGCGTCCGGCTTGACCTCGCGCACCGCCATCTCGGCGGCCGCCTTGGTGCGGCTGTAGGTCGAATCGCTTTCCGGGTTGGCGCCCAGGGCCGACATCTGCACCAGTCGCGCCCCGGCGACGGCGCAGGCCTCGGCGATCGTGCGCGACACACCCACGTGCAGGGCTTCGAACTTGCGGCCCGGGGTTTCGTACAGGATGCCGATCAGGTTGATCACCGCGTCCGCGCCGTGAATGGCCTCGGCCGCCTGGGCGGGGTCGGCGGCGTCGCAGCGCATCGCCTGGATCTGGCCGACCGTGCCCGCCGTCTGCAGCTTCCAGGCCCGGTCCGGGCGGCGGCAGGCGATGCGGATGCGCCAGCCGCGGCGCGCCAGCGCCTGCACCACCTGGCTGCCGATGAATCCGGTCCCGCCGAAGACGGTGATCAGGCCGGGGGCGACTTCGCTCATGTCAGACTCCAAAGGCGAACGGCGCTCGGGATAACCCCTTGCTGGGGCGGGGATTAGACGATGGTCGCGGGCCTCGCAACGCAAACGCAAAAAATGCTGGAAAAGGTTGTTGACCCGACCCGGGCACTGCCTTAGAGGTCCGCGCCTTCCAGACGGAAACGCCGCTCGCGGCACGGATGTCTGGCCCAGATGGCGGAATTGGTAGACGCGCTGGCTTCAGGTGCCAGTGACTGAAAGGTCGTGGAGGTTCGAGTCCTCTTCTGGGCACCAGTTTTCGAAACGGCGCCGTGTCACTGACACGGCGCCGTTTTTGATTCCGGGCCTGTGGCAGTGACGAGTGCTGGTGAGCCAAGGGGTGAGCCGCTGGCGTAACAGGCGTGCTCGATCCGCTCACTTCTCGCTCACTGGCACTCGTCACTGGCCTATAGACGCGGCGAAGTTTGCGCTAAGACACCCCCATGACCGTTTATCTGCACGAAGGCGACCTGCCCGACGACCTAGACCTCGGCCCGGTGGTGGCCGTCGATTCCGAGACCATGGGCCTGCGTTTCCGCCGCGATCCGCTCTGCGTGGTCCAGCTGTCGGCCGGCGACGGCGACGCCCATGTCGTGCGCCTGAACCGCCCCGCCTACGACTGCCCGAACCTGAAGCGCGTGCTCGCCGATCCGCAGGTGCTCAAGCTGTTCCACTTCGGCCGCTTCGACATCGGCATGTTCCAGCTGCACCTGGGCGTCGACACCGCCCCGGTCTACTGCACCAAGATCGCCTCCAAACTGGCTCGCACCTACACCGACCGCCACGGTCTCAAGGACGTGGTGCGCGAATGCGCCGGCGTGGAGCTGTCCAAGGCCCAGCAGTCCAGCGACTGGGGCTCGCCGGTCCTGACCCAGGCCCAGCTCGACTACGCCGCCTCCGACGTCCTGTATCTCCACGCCGTGCGCAACCGCCTGGACGAGATGCTGGCGCGCGAGGGCCGCACCGAACTGGCCCGCAAATGTTTCGACTTCCTGCCCACCCGGGCCGCCCTCGATCTGGCCGGCTGGGACGAGCAGGACATCTTCGCCCACGCCTGAGACTGAGGCCCGATGAGCCAGGAGCCGGTTGAGACCCGCAAGGCGGAAGACGAGGCCCGCGTCGCCGCGACGGCCTCGGCCTTCCGCGCGCGTTCGCGCCGGGTCCAGCTGCTGCGCCGCCTGCTGCCGGCCCTGATCCTGGTCCTGGCGGGCGGCACGGTCAGCTGGGTCGTCCTGCGCACCGTCATGTCCGACGTCGAGCGCAAGGCCGGGACCAGCCGCGAGGTCCGGCTCGACAACCCCATGTTCCACGGCCAGGACGCCGAGGGCCGCAGCTTCGTCGTCGGGGCGCGGGGCGCGGTGCGCGACCCGAACACCGGCCGCTTCCGCCTGGTCGGTCCGGCGCTGCGCCTGAACCTCGGCGGCCGCAAGGTCACCACCCTGACCGCCGACGGCGGCGAATATGACGAGGTCCGCAAGACCGTGACCATCGGGCCCAACGTCCGCATCTCCGACGGCGGCTCGGGCTTCACCCTGGTCACGCCCGAGGCGGTGGTGAACACCTCGACCGGCGTCGTCACCGGGAACAAGGGCGTTCAGGGCACGGGCCCTCTTGGAACCATCAACGCTTCGTCCTATGCGATCTATGAACAGGGCCAACGGGTCGTGTTCAGCGGCTCGGGCGATAACAAGGTGCGCGGGACCATCAACCCGGCGAGGTCGAACGGATGATCAAGACCAGACTCCTCACCGCCGTCGCGTTCGGCCTGGGCCTCATGGCCCTGCCGACCATCGGCGACGCCCAGAGCTTCCAGGGCAACCAGCCGATCATGTGGGGCGCGGACAATGTCTCGCGCACGCCGACGGCCCTGTCGATGCGCGGCCGCGCCGAGCTGATCCAGGGCGACAGCCGCATCCGCGCCGAATCGATCGAGGCCGGGCTGAACGGCGGGACCCTGACCCGGGTCGAGGCCTCGGGCAGCGTCTATTTCGTCACTCCGGAACAGACCATCCGCGGCGATCGCGCCGTCTACACCCCGGCCAACGACACCATCGTCCTCACCGGCGACGTGATCCTGACCCAGGGCGAGAACGTCATCACCGGCGCCCGCCTCGTCTACAACACCCGCACCGAGTCCGCGCAGATGGAAGGCGGCTCCGGCGGCCGGGTGCAGGGCGTCTTCTACCCCGAACGGGGCAACTGAGCCGACGGCCCGGAGCGACGCTTGGCCCGCAAGGAACTTTCCGCCCTCAACGTCCATGACGCCGCCCCGGCGCCGGCCGCCGCCGCGCGCCCCACGGGTCTGCGCGCCGAGAACCTGGCCCGCGCCTTCGGGGCGCGTCAGGTCGTCCGCGACGTCTCCCTGACCGTCCAGCGCGGCGAGGTCGCCGGCCTGCTCGGTCCCAACGGCGCGGGCAAGACCACCTGCTTCTACATGATCACCGGCCTGATCCCGCCGGACTCCGGTTCGATCTGGCTGGACGGCGAGGACATCACCGCCCAGCCCATGTACCAGCGCGCCCGCATGGGTCTGGGCTATCTGGCGCAGGAGGCCTCCATCTTCCGCGGCATGACGGTCGAACAGAACGTCCGCGCCGTCGTCGAACTGCACCACACGGGCCAGAAGGCGATCGACGAGGAGGTCGCCCGCCTGCTGGAAGAGCTGCGCATCGACCACCTGCGCCAGGCCCCGGCCTCGGGCCTGTCGGGCGGCGAGCGTCGCCGCTGCGAGATCGCCCGCGCCCTCGCCGGCCGCCCCAGCTTCATGCTGCTGGACGAACCCTTCGCCGGCATCGACCCCCTGGCCATCGCCGACATCCGTCAGGTCATCCGCTACCTCGCGGGCCAGGGCATCGGCGTCCTGATCACCGACCACAACGTCCGCGAAACCCTCGAAATCATCGACCACGCCTCCATCATCTCGGGCGGCGCGGTCCTGTTCGAAGGCAAGGCCGAGGACGTGGTCCGCGACCCGGAGGTCCGCCGGGTGTACCTGGGCGATATGTACGGCTGATCCTGCCGCAGGCAGGATCACAGTCTCGGCCCGCCAGGGACGAGACGGGCAACCGTAGTCCGCTCACCTCTCCACCGAAGGTGGGGAGGGTGGAGGGGGTCTTGAACTCGCCCCGCTCTCGTTCCTCCCCCTGCGGGGGAGGGGGACCGCCGAAGGCGGTGGAGGGGCGTCGGATACAGGAGCGATCCCATGACCCACCGCCTCTTCACCATGCCCTTCGCCAGCGTCTATCCGGCCTACATCGCCAAGGCCGAAAGGAAGGGCCGCACCCGCGCCGAGGTCGACCAGGTCATCCTCTGGCTCACCGGCTACACGCCCGCGCGGCTCGAGGCCCTGATCGCCGACAGGACCGACATCCAGACCTTTTTCGGAAACGCCCCCGCCCTGAACCCGGCCCGCCAGCTGATCACCGGAACCATCTGCGGCATCCGCGTCGAGGCCATGGAGCCCGGCCTGATGCAGGAGATCCGCTACCTCGACAAACTCATCGACGAGCTGGCGAAGGGGAAGGCGATGGAGAAGGTGCTGCGCGCCTGAAGCATTGCCGGACGGCGACTTCTCCGCCACCCTTGGCTCATGAAGCGCACCGTCCTGCTCGCCGCCGTCCTTCTGACGCTCGCCGCGGGCCCGGTGGCTGCATCGGCCTGCGACTACGGCTATGTCGTCCCGCCCACGCCGGAGCAGGAACGAGCCGCCGCGCAGGCCACCGTCGACCGCTCGACGGCGATCATCGAGGGTGAGGTCCTGCAGGCTCAGACCCGTGATCAACCGGCCCTCGTTCGCGCCGTCCGGGTTCTCAAGGGGCCGGTTCAGGACGTCTTTGTCATCGGCCATAGCGGGGGCTGCTGGGCCATCGAGGTCGGGCAGCCGGGCGACCGCGTCCGCCTGCTTCTCACCGGCGGTCCCAACATCTGGTATTTCGAGGAGTCCTTCGCCGGGCCGGCCTATGTCGATGAGGTGCTGTCCGGGGGCGACTGACACCGACGTCTGCGCTAGAAGCGCCGCCCACCGCCGGGAGCCGCTTTCATGACCTCTGACATCGCGCCCACCGTCGGTATCGACTTCGGCACGACCAACACCGTCGTCGCCTTTGCGGGCGCCGACGGCGAGGCGACCGTCCTGCGCTTCGACGCCCCGACCGGTCGGGTCACCGCCTTTCGCTCCACCCTGAGCTTCCAAATGCATCCGTCCGCCGACGGCGGACCGCCCGAGCGGATCGTCGAGGCCGGGCCCTGGGCTATCGAGGCCTATGTCGAGGATGCGCTCGACACCCGCTTCATCCAGTCGTTCAAGACCTTCGCCGCCAACGCCGCCTTCACCGACACGGTCATCGACAACCGGCGCTACAAGTTCGAGGACCTGCTCAGCGCCTTCCTGCTGCGCCTGCGCGCCCATGGCGGCGAGGGCATGGCCGAGCTTCCGGCGCGCGTCATCGTCGGTCGGCCCGTCACCTTCGCCGGCGGGTCGCCGGACGAGCAGCTGGCCCTGACCCGCTACGAGACGGCCTTCGCCCGGCTCGGCTTCACCGACATCCGCTACGCCTATGAGCCCATCGGCGCGGCCTTCTTCTTCGCCCGCACGCTTCAGGCCGACGCCAATGTTCTGGTCGCCGACTTCGGCGGCGGCACCAGCGACTTCTCGATCGTCCGCTTCGAGCGCGGCGCACAGGGTTTGCGTTCCACTCCGCTGGCCCGGTCCGGCGTCGGCGTCGCGGGCGACGCCTTCGACTACCGGATCATCGATCATCTGGTCTCGCCCGAGCTGGGCAAGGGGAGCGAGTACCGCACCTTCGGGAAGACCCTGCCCATCCCGCAGCGCTACTACGCCGCCTTCGCCCGCTGGGATCAGCTGGCCCTGCTGCGCGCGTCGAAGGACATGCGCGACATCCGCGCCTTGGCCCGCACCGCCCTGGAGCCCGATAAGCTGGACCGGATGATCGAGGTCCTCGACGACAATCACGGCTACGCCCTCTACCGCTCGGTCGCCGCGCTCAAGATGGCGCTGTCCAGTCAGGAACATGCCGACTTCAGCTTCGCCGCCGGCTCCATCCGCATCGAGAGACCGGTCACCCGCGCGCAGTTCGAGGACTGGATCGCCCCCGACCTCGCCGCCATCGAGGCCGCCGTGGACGAGGCCGTTCAGCGCTCGGGGCTGGAGCCCGGCCATATCGACCGGGTCTTCCTGACCGGCGGCACGTCATTCGTCCCGGCCGTCCGTGACATCTTCCACCGTCGCTTCGGCGCCGACCGCATCGAGACCGGCGGCGAGTTCGAATCCATCGCCTCGGGCTTGGCCCTGATCGGGCGCGAGGCGAGTCTGGACATCTGGAGCGAACGTCAGGTCCCGTAGGCCTGTGCGTCCGTCAGCCCGCGATCATGTCGCGCGGCGAGCCGTCGGCCGTGACCATCCCGGACCGCATCCGGAAGGGCTTCGAGCCCTTTAATCGACGTTAACCGGTTCGGCGACATGGTCGCCGTAGCAAGTTCCGGGCCACATCGGCCGGGGCAGGGGAAAAACGCGTGCTCGGTCAAAGGCTCGAGATCAGACAGGGGCAGGGGCTCGTCATCACGCCCCAGCTGCAGCAGGCCATCAAGCTGCTGCAACTGTCGAACCTTGAGCTCGAAGCCTTCGTCGAGGCCGAGCTGGAGAAGAACCCCCTGCTGCAGCGTGAGGACGCGGAGCCGGGCGGCGTCGACGCCCCCGACGGTCCGGCGGAGGTCTCCGCCGAGGTCGCCGATCGCGCCGAGATGAGCTTCGAGGACGGCCGGGCCGCCGACGCGGGCGACGCCGTCGATGCGCGCGGCGACGACGTCTATGGCGACGCCGCCCCGGGCGAGCGCGGCGCGGACCGCACCGACGACGGCCAGCCCGGTCTGACCGACTGGTCCCGGGTCGGCGCCGGCGGCGGCCTGCCGGACGGCGAAGGCCGGGAACAGCCCGACACCCGCGACGCCACCCTGTGGGAGCATCTGCAGGCCCAGGCCTCGCAGGCCGGTTTCTCGGCCGCCGATCACGGCATCGCCCTGACCCTGATCGACATGGTCGACGAGGGCGGCTACCTGCGCGGCGACCTGGTCGAACTGGCCGAGCGGCTGGGGGTGGACCCGAACCGGGTCGAGGGCGTGCTGTCGGTCTGTCACGGGTTCGAGCCGACCGGCGTCATGGCCCGGTCAGTGCCCGAATGCCTCAAGCTGCAGCTGGTCGAGCGCAACCGCTTCGATCCGGCGATGGAAAGCCTGCTGGAGAACCTCGACCTGCTGGCGAAACGGGATCTGGCGGGGCTGCGAAAGCTGTGCGGCGTCGACGCCGAGGACCTGGCCGAGATGATCGCCGAGCTGAAGGCCCTGACGCCCCGTCCCGGCGCGGGCTTCGGCGGCGAACCGGCCCAGACCGTCATTCCCGACGTCCACGTCCGCGCCGATCCGGCCGGCGGCTGGAAGGTCGAGCTGAACTCGGACACCCTGCCGCGTCTGATCATGGACAAGCGCTATCACGGGGTGGTGGCGTCGGGCGCCCGCACCGAGATCGAGAAGACCTTCGTCGCCGACTGCGCGGCCCAGGCCTCCTGGCTGGTCAAGTCGCTGGACCAGCGGGCCAGGACCATCCTCAAGGTGGCGTCCGAGATCGTGCGCCAGCAGGACGCCTTCCTGGCCTTCGGCGTCGAGTTCCTGCGCCCCCTGAACCTGAAGACGGTCGCCGACGCCATCGGCATGCACGAGTCGACCGTCAGCCGCGTGACCTCGAACAAATACGTTTCGACCCCGCGCGGCGTGTTCGAGCTGAAATTCTTCTTCACCGCCGCCATCCAGTCCTCCGACGGCGGGGCCCTGCACTCGGCCGAAGCCGTCCGTCACCGGATCAAGTCGATGATCGACGGCGAGGCCCGCGACGGCGACATCCTGTCCGACGACCGCATCGTCGAACTGCTCAGTGAGGCCGGCATCGACATCGCCCGCCGCACCGTCGCCAAGTACCGGGAAGCGCTCCGCATCCCGTCGTCCGTCGAACGCAAGCGGATGCTCAAGGCGGGCTGAAACGCCGGCCCTCGCTCGCTGTTCGCTATTTGTTCTTGCCTCCAAACGCTTGGGCAGGCTATGCTCTCGTCAGTGAGTGGCAGGCGCGCAGCGCACGGCCGCGTCGGGTCGGGAGGTCCCCCAAGGGGCCGACGATCCGCGGCCCAAAAAAGTGCGACCAATCGCGCAAGCGTGACTGTCGAATTCTGCGTTCTTCGTTGACACCAAAACCGATCGGTCGCGTTCTATCGACATGCAAGTCCAGGTCAGCGGCAAGCACGTAGATGTCGGCGAAGCGTTAGGCTCGCGCATCTCCCAGGAACTCGAAGACGGGATCGGAAAATACTTCGAACGCGGCGCTCAGGATGCTGAGGTCGTCGTCTCGAAGGACGGTCACGGATTCAAGGTGGACTGTTGGGTCCGCCTCGCCTCGGGTCAGGCGATCGTGACCACGGGGCTGGGCGGGGACGCCCACGGCGCCTTCTCCGATTCGCTCGACAAGCTCGAGAAGCGGGTGCGCCGCTACAAGCGCCGCCTCAAGGACCACCACATCGGGCCCAAGCGTCTCTCGCCCGAGAAGACCGAGGACGCCGCCCGCGAGGTCGCCCGCAGCATCGTCCTGCGCAATCCCGACGAGGTCGAGGATGACGCCTTCGGCGACGCCGGCGCGCCGGACGAGCCCCCGCCCGTCGGCATGGTCATCGCCGAGAACGAGACCGAGATCCGCACCATTACCGTCGGCCGCGCCGTGGCCGAGCTGGACATGACCGGCTACCCGGTCGTGGTCTTCCGCAACGCCGCCCACGGCGGCATCTCGGTGGTCTATCGCCGTCCCGACGGAAACGTCGGCTGGATCGATCCCGACCGGAAGGGCGTCTCGCTCGCCGCACACGGTTCGGTAAACGGTCGTACGTCATAGTGCTTCCCACAACCGGGCGGGTCGTCTAAACGGCGCCCGCCCACCCGGGAAGATCGAGTAGAGTCGGGGTTTCTATGGACATCGGTGATTTGCTGGCGGACGGCGGCGTCGTCCTGCGCAGCGGCGCGTCCTCCAAGCGTCAGGCCCTCCACACGGTCGCCGACGCGGCCGCCCACGCCCTCGGTCTGCCCGAGGGCAAGGTGCTGGAAGCGCTGCTGGAGCGTGAAGCCCTGGGCTCGACCGGCCTCGGCTCGGGCGTCGCCGTGCCGCATGCCCGTCTGGACGGCGTGCGTCAGGTGACCGGCGTCTTCGTGCGTCTGGACACGCCGGTGGCCTACGGCTCGGTGGACGATCGCCCGGTCGATCTGCTGTTCGCCCTGTTCGCTCCGCCCAGCGACGGCGCCGAACACCTGCGCGCCCTGGCCGCGGTCTCCCGCGCCCTCCGCTCATCCGAGATGCGCGAGCACCTGCGTCAGGCGCACACCGCCGACGCCATCCACGCCCTCTTCGTCAGCGACCGCGCACCGGCTACGGCGGCCTAGGGGCCGCCTTCGCCTGGCTTTCAATCGGGCGCTCGATGACTCAGTGGACCGAGACGGGCTCCAGCTCGTGGGCCACGGCCGTGGCGAAGGCGGTCTCGCGGTCCAGCATGATCGCCAGCCGCTCGCCGTCGGCGCCGTGAACGGCGTAGAGGGTGGCCTCGGGGTCGACCGAGAGGCCCTGCATGGCCGTCATCGGCGTATCGGCCAGCACGTCGGCCGCGCGGATTTCGCGCACATAGACCAGGTCCGGGGCTCCCAGATGGGCGAAGTCCTGTCGGGTCATCTTCTGTTCCGGCGTCATGTGACCGCCTCCTTACGCTGAACTAACGCCACGGGGGCGCTTGGGTTCGGTCCCGAATGCGGCGACCGGGGTGACGACGGCGCTCAGCCCGTCGTGATGGGGATCCGGCGAAGGGTCTGGACCTCGTCCGGCCGGCTCATGTCGACGTGCAGAAGGCCGTGCTCCAGGGTGGCGCCGTCGATCTCCAGACCGTCCGCCAGCACGAAGCTGCGCACGAAGCCCCGTCCGGCGATGCCCCGGTGCAGGAAGGCCTGCGGGTCGCGACCCGCCTCCTCGCGCTTGCCCGTGATGGTCAGCTGGCGGCCTTCGAGGGTGATCGCCAGGTCGTCGGGCCCGAAGCCCGCCACCGCCAGGGTGATGCGGACGGCCCGCTCGCCGCGTTGCTCGACATTGTAGGGTGGATAGCTGTCCGCGGCCGCCCTCTGCGCCCGGTCGATCAGGGCCCGGGTGTGGTCAAAGCCCAGCAGGAAGGGGCTGTCGAACAGGATGGTGCGCGTCGTCATGTCTCTGGCCCCCGAAGCAGGCTGCTGAATCAGCTCTCCCGGAATGGCGAGATCTGAACGCTGTTTAGATGGGGCCTTCCTGGCCGGGCGGCAAGTCACAGAACTTTCGTGAGTCCGGCTCAGAAAACGCTGGAATGAAGCGCAGCCTTGGGTAGCGTATGGTGACGCTTGAGCGTCGGGGGAGCTATTCATGCGTGCATTCATATCGGTCGCGGCCGCCGCCGCGATGTCCGTTCCGTTCGCTGCAATGGCGCAGGACGGCGTTGTGTCCGGAACGGGCAGTGCGGTTGTGACGCGGGACGCCAACGCCACGCGGGCCAATGCCGAGGCGGCCGCCCGCGCCGATCTGGTGCGCAACATGGCCCGACAGGTCCTGGGCGTCGAGCGACTGGGGGAACTGACGCCGGATCTGACCACGCGGCTGGCGAACCAGATCACCGGCGGGATGATCGTCGACCGATCGTCCGAGCGTGTCGGTCAGGAATTCCGGGTGACGCTGTCCGCCCGGATAGACCGGGCGTGGTTCCAGGCGCGGCTGGACGATGAGGGCGTGTCGTCCTCCAGCGCCCGGGCGGGAGGGCAGGCGTCCCGTATCCTCATCATGCTGGACGAGGCGGTCGGGCCGTCCCGCGACACCAATCGGCCGGTGGAGGTGACGACCGAGTACGATCGGTTCCGCGGCTCCACCTTCAGCGATACCTCGAGCCTCAGCTATTCGGATCGCGAGGCCGAGCTCTCGGCGTCGCAGCGCTCCGGGGCCTATGCAAGCTGGTACGGCGCCGGCGCCAGTCGCCGGACGGATGTCGACGCCTACGGGCGGTCGACCCGCCTCGAGGACCGCAACAATGTTCAGTCGACCTCGGTCGACGCCACCCGCTACCGCCAGCATGTCGTCTATCAGGCGACGGCCACCACCCAGGTCGGACAGGCCGCGGTCGCGGCCCTGACCGGGGAGCTGCTGCGTTACGATGTGGCGACCGCCAACGGGATGAACGCCCTCGCGCAGTTTTCGCCCGGCGCGCCGCCCCTGTTCACCGAACTGCGCGACAGCGGCCAGCTGACAGCCTTCCTCGCCGACGCCTGGCGGACCAGCCGCGCGCCCTTCTTCATGGGTGGACAGCTCAGCATTCAGGACAACGGCCGCAGCCCCAACACCGGTCAGGCGACCTGCACCGGCCAGCTCTACGCCCAGGCCTTCGCCACCAGCACCTCGCAGGACATCGCCGCGACCAGCAAGTCGGGCGAGAACGCCGCCTCCAGCTATGAGCTGTGCGCAGCCCGCCTGTCCGAGAACCTCGCCCGTCTGGCGGCCGAGGAACTGGGGCCGCAGGTCCAGCGCTACTGGCGCGACCAGTCGCGCGGCATGGCCAGCGCCGTGGCGGCAGCCCAGGGGCCCGCCGACTACACCCTGATCATCCGGGGTGTCCCGGACATGGGCGCGCAGGCGGACGTCCTGGACGCGCTGCAGGGCCTGCCGGGCGTGCAGAGCCACGCCTTCCTCGGCCAGGAAGGCTCCCAGATGAGCCTGCAGGTCCGTTACGACGGGTCGACCCCCCTGCATCTGGCGCTCTACCAGCGTCTGCGCGGCAAGCCGGGGTTCGCGAATGCGACCAGTGAGACCGTGGGCCGTCAGGTCATTGTCTGCCTGCCGGGCGGTTGCTGAGCCCCATGCGCCCCGGATTCGGCCTCGCCGCCCTCGGCGGCGCTCTCCTGCTGTCTGCGGGCGCGACGGCTCAGGCGCAGTCGCTGGGGGTCTATCCGGTCGGCGGCCTGTTCGGCCTGGACGCCACCGCCTGCGGGCGACCGGCGGGCGCTGTCGCCGGTCAGGACACGGCCTATGTCTCGCCCGATCTCTGCTTCGCGGTGACGCCCGAGCGTCGGGCGGCGCTGGGCGAGCGGTTCCGGCAGCGGGTGGCGGCGCGCTTTCCGGGCGTGGTGACCGATCTCTCGGCCGCGCAAGGCGCGGGCGTGACCCGCGAGGCGACCGTCACCGGTACGGCGGTGGCCTCACTTCACCTGACCCGGCTGGACTTCTGGCGGGTCCCGAACAACCGCACGGTCGAGGTCCATGCGCCGCTGGGTCTGACCCTTCTGGTGTCCGACATGGCCACCGGCGAGGTGCTGTTCAGCGAGACCCTGAACGGCGGCGTCCGGGGCGTCATGTCGCGCGGCGATGATCTGCGGCAGGTGCAGGGACAGATCGACTCCCATCTGGAGACGGCGATCGACACTCTTGTCGACCAGGCCGCAGCGAGGTTCCAGCCGCGCGCCCTCACCGCCCGGGTGCGGGGGCGGGCCGGGGATCGCTTCGTGATCGATCAGGGACGGTCCTCGGGCCTGCGCGACGGGGACGTTCTGGACGGCGACATTCGCGTGGTTCACGCCGACGCCGCCTACGCCATCGTCGAGCCGCTTCTGGGCTCGCTGACCGTAGGGCAGCCGGTGTCGCGATCGGTAGCCCAGCCGACCGCGGCGCTGGCCCGGCCGTCCATGATGGTGGTCGTGGCGGACGCCCCCGAGCGTGTGGGGCGTCGGCATCTGGCGGCCATGATGGAGACGGCGCTGGGAGAGGCGACGTCCTTCTCGGCCGCACCCGTCAATCCGAGCTTCGTCGAGATCCGCGATCTGGCGCTGGGGCAGTCGGGGGCCGCCTACCGTCCGCGCGCCCTGCCGGATTACTTCCTGCGCGTGACCGCGATGATCCTGCCACCCGTCAGCATGAGCTCGGCGTCCCGCGGCGTGCCGATCCGGGCGCACCAGGCGCGGGTGCTGGTCGAGGTGGTCGATCGCGCCGGGCGGGTCCTTTTCGCCGGTCAGGGTGTCGAGAGCTGGCGCGCCGCCGAGGTGGAGGACCTCAGCTTTTCAGCGGATCAGAGAGACGACCTCGCCCTGACCGCCGCCGTAGGTCACGCGGCCGAGGCGATCGGGCGGGACTTCCGGCCCCAGCCTCTGCGTCTGCCCGCCAGTCCTGCGGGGGAGGGTGTGCGGATCGCGGATGCGGGCGGCGCCCTGACCCCCGGCCTGTCGGCCTCGGTGTTGCGTCGGGTCGGCCGGATGTCCGGCGTCGAGGGCGAGGTCTGGGCGCCGGTCGCCGAGGTCGAGGTTGTGTCCACGGATGACGCCGGAGCCGTGGCCCGGTTCGCGGGCGTGGACGACTCCGCCGTTCGCTCCGGCGATCAACTGGCCTGGGAGGCGCCGGCGCTGGCGACGGCCTCACGCCGCTGGTTCATGCAGTGCGCCGATGCGCGCGGCGTCCCCACGCTGAGCGAGCGGGGCTCCATCCGGCAGTCGACCTTTGGGCCTATCGCCCTGAATGCCTTCGCCGGCGCCTTCCGCGCGCCGGTTCGCATTCGAGGCTTCGAGAATGAGCTGCGCCCGCTTCTGGTCGGGCAGTTCGAGGGTCTGGAGCGTATGGGCGTGCTGACGCCGCCGCCCGAGGATGTCTGCTTTGAGCCGGTGTACGCCGTCGAGCCGCGCGGCGCCGGGCGATCCCGTCCGGGGCTGATCCTGTCCGACTATGACCTGACCGTCGGCTACAGCCTGCGGCGCGCGGGCCAGAGGGTCGAGGGCGGGGTGGGCAAACAGCAGACCCTGAACGATGTCGCGGTCGCGACCGATGCGGACCCCGCCACGCGCGATCGTGTGCTGCAGCAGGCCTTGGCCGAGGCGACCTCGACCATGGCCCGACAGGCCGCGCTGGAGACGGCGCCGCCACGATAATCAACCCTGTCACTGCCTCGGAGGAAACCCAGTGAAAGCCACCAAGACCGCCGTCGTCCTGCTCGCCTTCGGGCTGGCCGTCGCCCAGCCCCTGGCCGCCGGCGCCGGGACCCAGGATCTGCGCGCCCTCGGCCGGGGCGCAATCCCCAATCCCTTCGGCAACGGCCCCTCGCGCGCCACGGCCCATGATCCTGACGTCTTCCTGCGCGAGGGCGTCGAGGCGACGAAGCAGATGATGGTCGCGGCCGCGGTCCTGGCCCAGATGGCGCGCAACAAGGACGACATGGCGGGGATCCGCATGCGGGTGAACGCCATTCAGAACATCGAGAGCGCGGATGAGCTGGGGGCCTACAACGCCGCCTTCGAGGACGACATCGATGCTCTGAAGACCAACGCGTCGGACGCCGCCGATCTGCAGGCCATCTACGACTCGGCCAACCGCAACCAGCGCAGCCTGATGCTGGACGCCGGGGTGAACATGATTCGCGCCGGGTTGATCGACGCCCAGCTGATGGGTGACTTCTCCAACATGCTGTCGTCGGCCGCGCGCAACCCGGCCAACATCAGCAAGGTCGGCCATCTGCGCACGCTCGGCGGTCTGGCGGGATCGCAGCTGAACGCCGTGGGGTCGATGATTGGTCCCGTGACGGCCCTGCTGCGCTCGCAGAACGTGGCCGTGCCGGATGACGCCAACCTGGGCCGCGCCCGCACCATCAGTCTGTAGGGTTTCCGGAAGCCGGAATTGGAGAAGGCCTCGCGGTGTCCCGCGAGGCCTTCATGGTGGAGCTAAGCGGAGTCGAACCGCTGACCTCTTGCATGCCATGCAAGCGCTCTACCAACTGAGCTATAGCCCCGAACCGTTGCCGGTCAGTCCGCCGAGGTATTGGTGTTGGCCCCCGGCGAGGCGGCGGAACCTATGTCAGGCCCGATTCAGGATCAAGCCCGGTTTCGCCATTTATTTTCACCTTTTTCGAACGCTGTTCGAAAGGTGATTTCCGGGCGGATCGAAAGGCTCCGATCCGCCCGGAATTCCGTCAGTCCTCGTCCTTCTCGGGCTTGCCGATCTCGTCCTCGAACGAGTCGTCGTCGTCCTCGTCCTCGATGAAGGGCACCGAGTCGTCATCATCGTCGTCGCCGAGGACGTCGTCGTCATCGCCGGCCTCGCCCATGCCGTTCTCTTCGGTCGGGTCGGTCGGGGAGTCATCGTCGTCGTCCGGGGTCAGGATCGGCTCATGGCCTTCCTCGTCGATCTCCGGGGTCGAGCTGGTTTCCTCCTCGTCCTCGTCGCCGTCGGCCGACTTGTCCTTGACCTGATCCTCGGCCTCGTCGTCGGCCGGATAGCCGGCCGGACGACCGCGGCGGCTGCGCAGCTTCAGGGCTTCTTCGGGATCAAAGTCGGTGCCGCACTTGGGGCAGTGGGCCGGACGACGGTTCAGGTCGTAGAATTTGGCCTGGCAGTTCGGGCAGACCTGCTTCTGGCCCAGTTCGGGATTAGCCACGGAGGCGCCTCTCACGTTCATGGGGGGAATTCGGGCGCGTCCCTTGCCACCCCTTGGAGCCGCTGTCAAAAGCGATCTCCGCGCCACCCGCGCCCTACCCGCCCTTTCGGAGACCGTTGGGTGACGAACAGCACACATTTGACCGCCCGCCGCAGCCCCGCGCTGACCGGCTCCGTGCGCGCTCCGGGCGACAAGAGCATGTCGCATCGCTCGATGATCTTCGGGGCCATGGCCACCGGCGTGACCGAGGTCGAAGGCCTGTTGGAGGGGGACGACGTCCTGGCCACCGCCCGCGCCGCCGAGGCCTTCGGGGCCACGGTCGAGCGGCTGGGCGACGGGCGTTGGCGGATCACCGGCGCCGGGGGCTTCCGCTCGCCGGACGGCGTCATCGACTGCGGCAACGCGGGGACGGGCGTGCGACTGCTGATGGGCGCGGCGGCGGGCTATGCGATCACCGCGGCCTTTGACGGCGACGCCTCGCTGCGGAAGCGGCCGATGAAGCGGGTGACCGGCCCGCTGGCGGAGATGGGCGCGAGCTTTGAGTGGCTGGCGGCCGAGGATCGGGTGCCGCTGCGCCTGACCGGGGGCAGCCTGACCGGCATCGCCTATGTGCAGACCGTGGCGTCGGCCCAGATCAAGTCGGCCATCCTGCTGGCGGGGCTGAACGCCGGGGGCGTGACGACGGTCGCCGAGCCGGAGAAGAGCCGGGACCATACCGAGCGGATGCTGCGCGCCTTCGGGGCCGAGGTCGGGGTCGAGGAAGACGGCGAGGGCTGGGTCATCACCCTGAAGGGCGGCCAGCCTTTGACGGGGACGTTCGTGGCGGTGCCGGGCGATCCGTCTTCGGCGGCCTTCCCGCTGGCGGCGGGGCTGGTGGTTCCGGGGTCGGACGTCACGGTCGAGGGCGTGATGCTGAATCCGCTGCGTACGGGCCTGTTCGACACCTGGCGCGAAATGGGCGCGGACCTGACCATCGCCAACCGCCGTATGGCCGGGGGCGAGGAGGTCGGCGACATCACTGCCCGTCACTCGGCGCTGAAGAGCGTGGTGGTGCCCGAGGCGCGCGCCGCCTCGATGATCGACGAATATCCCATCCTCGCCGCCACCGCCGCGTTCGCCGAGGGCCAGACGGTCATGCGCGGCGTCGGCGAGATGCGGGTCAAGGAGAGCGACCGCATCAAGCTGATGGTCGACGGCCTGCGCGCCTGCGGCGTCGCGGTGGAGGAGGAGCCCGAGGGCTTCATCGTCACCGGCGGGCCGGTGAGGGGCGGCGGGACGGTGCGCACCGCCCACGATCACCGCATCGCCATGAGCCATCTGGTGCTGGGCCTGGCCGCCGACCAGCCGGTCACGGTCGATGAGCCGGACATGATCGCCACCAGCTTCCCGGGCTTCGTGGAGTTGATGAACGGCCTCGGGGCCGATATCGCGGCGGATCAATGACCGCTCCCCTGATCATCGCCGTCGACGGACCCGCCGCCTCGGGCAAGGGCACCATCGCCGCGCGGCTGGCGACGACCTATGGCCTGCCGCATCTGGACACCGGCCTGCTGTACCGGGCCGTGGGCGTGGGCGTGCTGGACGCGGGCGGGTCGCTGGATGATGAAGCCGCCGCAGAGGCCGTGGCGCGGTCGCTGGACGCCAGCCACCTGACCGACACCGACCGGTTGACCAGCGGCGAGGCGGGCGAGGCGGCCAGCCGGATCGCCGGCTATCCGGCCGTGCGCGCGGCCCTGCTGGCCTTCCAGAAGGCCTTCGCGGCCCAGGCGGGCGGGGCGGTTCTGGACGGGCGCGACATCGGTACGGTGATCGCCCCGGAGGCCCCGGCCAAGCTGTTCATCACCGCGACGCCGCAGGTGCGGGCGACCCGGCGCTGGAAGCAGTTGACGGCGCGCGGGCACGACATCGCCTTCGAGGCCATGCTGGCCGACATCATCAAACGGGACGAGCGCGACGCCGGGCGCGGCGCGGCCCCGATGGTGCAGGCTGAAGACGCCGTCTTGCTGGATACGACCGATATGGATATAGAGGCCGCCTTCGATGCGGCCCGCCGTATCGTCGAGGCGGCGCGCGCGAAACACGGTCTGTAGACCGCCTTCGCAAATCCAACGCTCCCATCCTCGGCTTCCGCGGGCGCTCTGGCTGAGTTTCAAGCCTCGCGTCCCGACGACCTGATTTCCTCTTTTGAACCCCCTTCGCGCGGGACCGTCCGGTCGCGCGCAAGACCTTTTCCTCCAACTCCAGAGTTACATGACCGATACCCTTTCCCCCACCCGCGACGATTTCGCCGCGCTTCTCGACCAGCAACTGCAGGGTCGTGACCTCGGCGAAGGCCAGGTCGTCCACGGCCGCGTCGTCGGCATCGAGAAGGACATCCTGATCATCGACGTCGGTCTGAAGACCGAAGGCCGCATCCCGGCCCGCGAATTCGGCATCGGCGAAGGCGCCGTGATCCCGAAGGTCGGCGACAACGTCGAAGTCTATCTGGAGCGCGTCGAAAACGCCCTGGGTGAAGCGGTCATCAGCCGCGACAAGGCTCGCCGCGAGGAAGCCTGGACCCGTCTGGAAGTCGTCTTCGCCGACGGCCAGCCGGTCAACGGCACCATCGTCGGCCGCGTCAAGGGCGGCTTCACCGTCGATCTGGGCGGCGCTTCGGCCTTCCTGCCGGGCTCGCAGGTCGACATCCGTCCGGTGCGCGACGTCGCCCCGCTGATGGGCAAGGAACAGCCCTTCGCCATCCTGAAAATGGACCGTCCGCGCGGCAACATCGTCGTCTCGCGTCGCGCCATCCTGGAAGAAGCCCGCGCCGAACAGCGCACCGAGCTGGTCGGCCAGCTGCAAGAGGGTGAAGTCCGCGAAGGCGTCGTCAAGAACATCACCGACTACGGTGCGTTCGTTGACCTGGGCGGCATCGACGGCCTGCTGCACGTCACCGACATGTCGTGGAAGCGCGTCTCGCACCCGTCGCAGGTCCTGGCGGTCGGCGACACCGTCAAGGTCCAGATCGTCAAGATCAACCCGGACACCCAACGCATCTCGCTGGGCATGAAGCAACTCCAGGCCGACCCGTGGGACGGCGTGGAAGCCAAGTACCCGGTGGGCGCCAAGATGTCGGGCCGCATCACCAACATCACCGACTACGGCGCCTTCGTGGAGCTGGAAGCCGGTGTCGAGGGTCTGGTGCACGTCTCGGAAATGTCGTGGACCAAGAAGAACGTCCACCCCGGCAAGATCGTCTCGACCTCGCAGGAAGTCGACGTGGTCGTGCTGGACGTCGACGCCTCCAAGCGCCGCATCTCGCTGGGCCTGAAGCAGGCCCAGGACAACCCGTGGGATGCCTTCGTGGCCGCTCACCCGATCGGTTCGACCGTCGAGGGCGAAGTCAAGAACGCCACCGAGTTCGGCCTGTTCATCGGCCTGGACAACGACATCGACGGCATGGTCCACCTGTCGGACCTGGACTGGAACGTGTCGGGCGAGGAAGCCATTCAGCGCTACCGCAAGGGCGAGACCGTCAAGGCCAAGGTCCTGGACGTCGACGTCGAGAAGGAACGCGTCTCGCTGGGCATCAAGCAGCTCGGCGGCGACCCGATGGAAGGCGACACCTGGAAGAAGGGTCAGCAGGTCACCGTCACCGTGACGGCGATCGAAACCGGCGGCATCGAAGTCAAGTTCGGTGAAGACGACGCTCCGGTGACCTCGTTCATCCGCAAGTCGGACCTGTCGCGCGACCGCAACGAGCAGCGCACCGAGCGCTTCTCGGTCGGCGATCGCGTCGACGCCATGGTCACCGGCGTCGACAAGGCCTCGCGCCGCGTCTCGGTGTCGATCAAGGCCCTGGAGATGAAGGACGAACAGGAAGCCATCGAGCAGTTCGGGTCGTCCGACTCGGGCGCCTCGCTGGGCGATATCCTGGGCGCCGCCCTGCGCGAAAAGGCCGGTTCGAAGGACTAAGCCTCTTCGCCACAGGCGAAAATGCGATCAGGCGGCCGGAGAAATCCGGCCGCCTTTTTCGTGCCCGGTGACCGGGGTGGCCGTAAAATTGTGTACGGTAGCCGACAGTTAACCCACATTTTGGCGGCTTAACGGGGCTTAGGCCCTTTTTCCCGCGCCACGCGAGCGTTAGGGTGGGGTTGCATCCGGCGTTCAGATGCACCCGTATGGGCCCGGGACGGGCTGAAAAGGGCGGGGGC
This sequence comes from Brevundimonas sediminis, assembly GCF_048799765.1. Lineage (NCBI taxonomy): Bacteria > Pseudomonadati > Pseudomonadota > Alphaproteobacteria > Caulobacterales > Caulobacteraceae > Brevundimonas > Brevundimonas sediminis. The sequence continues at coordinate 35,177 of NZ_JBLYQK010000019.1, read as the reverse complement.
CTGCATGATCAAATCCGAGCTCATTGAAAAGCTCGCGGCCGAGAACACGCATCTGACCCATGCCGAGGTCGAGCGCGTGGTCAATGTCGTGCTCGGCCGCATGGTCGACGCGCTCGGCGAGGGCGGTCGTGTGGAACTTCGCGGCTTCGGCGCCTTTTCCGTCAGGGGCCGCCCGGCGCGCGCCGGTCGAAATCCCCGCACGGGCGAGTCGGTCGACGTCCCGGCCAAGGCGGTCCCGTTCTTCAAGAGCGGCAAGGAGCTGCGCGAGCGGCTGAACGCCGACTGACCTACAGGAGTCCCATGGGACTGGTTACCGAGTTCAAGGAATTCATCGCCCGCGGCAATGTCATTGACCTGGCCGTCGGCGTGATCGTCGGCGCCTCGTTCGGCAAGATCGTCACCAGCCTGGTCGAACAGGTGGTGATGCCGCCGATCGGCCTGCTGCTGGGCCGTGTCGACTTCTCGAATCTGGAATGGGTGCTGGTTCCGGAGAATCCGGCCACCGAGGAGGTGGAGAAGGTCGCGATCCAGTACGGCGCCTTCATCAACACCGTGATCCAGTTCCTGATCGTGGCGGTGGTGATCTTCCTGATGGTCAAGCTGGTCAACCGGCTGCGTCGGGAACAGGCGGCTGATCCGGCTCCCGCCGCGCCGCCGGCGCCGACGCCGACCGAAGCCCTGCTGGCCGAGATCCGCGATGAGCTGAAGGCCCGCCCGAACGCCTAGGCCTTGGACGCCGTCCGCGCAGAGCGTGCCGGGGCCTGTCGGTTGCGGCGCTGTGCGGTCAGCGGCGCGGCCAATGGCACGGGGCGCAGGCAGACGGCGTAGTCCCCGTCATAGGGCGTGGGCGACCACAGGGCCGGATCGGGCGACCCGGGCGCGAACTCGACATGGCAGTGCCCCCAGCCGCCCTCCTGTCGCGCGCTTCCGGCGAAGGCGCCGAGCCGGTCCAGGGTGCGCGGCGTCACGGCCTGCAGCCTGAGCTTGGCGGCGCCCATGGCGCGGGCGGCGGTCGTCAGGGCGGTCATCAGCACCGGAACCGCGTCGGCGTGATCCGCCAGCGACTCCAGGTCGAGGATCTCCAGAACCGGCGGCTCCAGGATGTTGGACTTGGCCATCATGGCCATGGCGTAGGCGACCATGGCTCCGTCGCGCATCACCGACAGGATCAGCGGCGGCTGGGTCAGGTCGGGATCCTGCAGTCGCCAACGCTGCACCGCGGGGCTGCGGTCGGCCAGCAGCCGGCCCTCCGCGACCAGCGCCGCCCAGAAGGCGGCGTAGGGGGAGACGTCGCCGAAATCCGTCAGACGATGGACGTCCCGGGGCAGGTCCGGGCGTGCTTCCCGTCCGAGCCGGTCGTTCATCAACTGCTCGCCCAGGCCGTCGAAGCGATCCGGCGCGAGGGCGTACAGGCGTCTCCACACCCGGCTGATCGCCAGCGGCAGGGGGGCGACGACCCAGCTGAGCTTCAGGGCGTGGGTCCGCTCCGGCCAGGCCTGCATGCCGTGCCGGGCGTACAGCGGCTGAGACTTCGAGTTGGCGTTCAGGGTGTAGCGGGCGAAGACCCCCGGCTGACGGGTGAAGGTCTGCAGCATCTGGCGGCTGATGCCCCGCACCGTCGGGGTCACGATGATGTTGAAGCCCGTCGCGCCATGCAGGCGGCGGTCACCCAGACGGAAGCGCTGGATCAGGTTGCCGACATGGGCGGCGGGCTGTCCGTCCGGGCCGTCCGCGACCCAGCCGGCGGGCGCCCCGATGTCGAGACGGGCAGGATTGGCGTGCAGCCAGCGCCACCCCGCCTGGGAGCGCTCCGGCCAGCCCACGCTGCGGTGCAGGGCCTGGATGGCGGGATAGTCGGCCTCGGTGATTTCTCTCAGCGTCATGATGATGCTGTCCCGTTTCGGGAACCGGCAGGGGTTCTCGAACGGGAGCGTGCACGGACCGGGCCGGGGCTGCAATCAAGGGTGGTGAATCTGTCACCCGGCCGACATCGGCTCGATTCCGGTTTGACTCTGTCAAGGCTGGAACAAATAATGAACATTCAGCCCTTGAGCCTGTCATGCCCTGTCCATCCGCCCTGTCATCGGAGCCGTTTCCGGAGGTCGCTGCGCCTCTGGAGGAGGTCTGCGCGCCGACCCCGCGGGATCGGGCGGCGGCCCTGATGTTCGCCCTGTCGCGCCGGCCGGAGACGGACGGCCGGCCGGTGTTGTTCGCCGCCTCCCGGGTCTGGCTGGGGGAGAACGGGCGTCCCTATGGACCGGGTCTTGCCGGGGCGGCCCTGATCCTGACGCCGGTGTCGACGGCGGCGGAGGGATTGTGGGTGCTGGAACAGGCCCTGCGGTCCGGGGCGGTGTCCCTGGCCCTGGGCGCGGTGGACGGCGCCAGTCTGGCGCAGACGCGACGGCTGGAGTTCGCGGCGAAGGAGGGCGGGTCGGTCGGGCTGATGTTGCCGCGCGCGCCCGAGGGGCTGACCGCGGCCCGTCGCCGCTGGCGCATCGAAACGGCCCTGTCCGCACCGGATGCCGAGGACCCGCGCGCGCCGGGGCGGACGCGGCTGGCGGCCGGGATGACGCGGGGCCGGGGCGAGCGACCCGGCGTCTGGATGATGGAGCAGGATGATGAGACGCATCGTCTCCGTCTGGCTGATCGACTGGCCGGTTTCGGTCCGCCGTCGATCGCTGGAACGGGCGCGGCGACCGGCCTCGCCGCCTGATCCGGCGCTCGACCCGGCCAACCCCTTCGCCCTGATCCTGAAGAACCGCCGGGGGGCGGCGGTGATCCATGCCCTGAACCCGGCGGCGCGAGCGGCGGGGCTGAGGCGCGACCAGACCCAGGCGGACGCCCTGGCCATGATCCCGCACCTGCTGTGCCAGCCCGCCGACGTCGCCGCCGACGGCCGGGCGCTTGAGGCGCTGGCGGTGTGGGCCGAGCGGTGGTCGCCGTCGGTCAGCCTCGACCCGTCGGAAGAGGGGCTGGAGGGGCTGTTCCTGGATGTGACGGGGGCGGCGCATCTGTTCGGCGGCGAGGCGGCCCTGCTGGCGGCGATCCGGGGGCGGCTGGCCGAGACCGGGACCGCCGCGCGCGTGGCCATGGCCCCGACGCCGGGGGCGGCCTGGGCGCTGGCGCGCTGGGGCGAGGGACGGGACCCGATCGCCACCGACGAGACGGTTTCGGACCTGCTGGCCGACCTGCCGGTGGAGGCCTTGCGGCTGGACGAGCGGACGATCACCGGGGCGCGGCGGCTGGGTCTGAAGACCATCGGCAGCCTGTGCGCCATGCCGCGCTCAGGGCTGGCGCGGCGTTTCCGCGACGGTGACGCCGTCGGGCTGGTGAGGCGGCTGGACCAGGCGCGGGGCCATGTGGGAGAGGCGCTGACGCCCGTGCGTCCGCCCGCCCGCTATCGCGCCTGGCAGGCCTTCGCCGAGCCGCTGGGCGATATCGCCGGGGTGGAGGCGCGCCTGCCGGAGCTGGCGGCCGACCTGTCACGGGCGCTTGAGCGGGATGGGCAGGGCGCCAAGGCCCTCACCCTGACCGGCTTCCGCACCGATGGGGAGACGACGTCGCTGTCGGTGCGGATGGGGCTGCCCGGCCGCGATGGGACGATCTGGATGCGGCTGTTCCGCGAGGCCGGGTTCGGGCGGCTGGAGCTGGGCTTCGGGCTGGACGCCCTGATGCTGACCGCGGACGAGACCGAGGTCATGGCGGCGCGGCAGGGCGCGCTGGAGAGTGAGGCGGAGGCGAGGCAGGCGGAGGATCTGGCGGTGCTGATCGACCGGCTGACGGCGCGGCTGGGCGAGGGGCGGGTGCTGACGTCCGAGCCGGTGGACAGCTGGATCCCCGAACGGGCCGAGCGTCTGGTCCCCGCCCTTGGACGGGTCCCCGCGCCGGATACGGCGGAGGTGGGGCGGCGGCCCATTCTGCTGCTGGATCCGCCCGAGCCGCTGGAGGACCCGGTGTTCGACCTGCCGGACGGGGCGCCCGCCCGGTTCACCTGGCGACGCGTCAGCCGACGCATCGTGCGGGCCGAGGGACCGGAGCGGCTGTCGCCCGAATGGTGGCGGCCCCGTCCGGACGGGCGCGAGACCCGGACCCGCGACTACTACCGCGTCGAGGACGGCGAGGGCGGGCGCTACTGGCTGTTCCGGGAGGGCCGCTACGGCTGGGACTATACGGGCGAGGGCGATCACCGCCGGGCGCCGAGTTGGTGGATGCACGGGGTGCTGGCGTGAATGGCTGGGATGGTCAGTATGCGGAGTTGGGAGCCATCACCAACTTCAGCTTCCTTGAGGGGGCCTCGCATCCGGGCGAGGTGATGCATCAGGCCAAGGCCCTGGGGCTGACCGCCGTCGGGGTGGCCGATCGCAACACCCTGGCCGGGATGGTGCGCGCCCTGATGGGGGCGGAGGAGGCGGACATCCCCCTGATCGTCGGCGCCCGTCTGGGCTTCACCGACGGGACGGACCTGATCGTCTTCCCGCGCGACCGCGCCGCCTATGGCCGCCTGTGCCGCCTGCTGACCCTGGGCAAGAGCGAGGCGGTGCCACAGGCTGGCGCCCAGGCCGATGGCGACCGCATCGAGAAGGCCGAGACCCGGCTGATCTTCGAACAGGCCGCCGGGCTGGGTGAGGGGATGATCGCGCTGGTCCCCGCGCCGGAGATGCCGGATGCGGTCTTCGAGGCCCGGCTGGAGCGCTGGCGGGCGGCGTGGCCGGACGATTTGTATCTGGCCGCGGCGCCGCTGTGGCGCGGGGATGACCGGCGGCGGCTGGCCCGTCTGGCGGCCATGGCCGAGCGGACCGGGGCGCCGATGATCGCCACCAATGCGGTGCTCTACCACCACCCCGACCGGCGCATGCTGCAGGACGTGCTGACCTGTATCCGCGAGGGGACGACCATTGATCGGGCGGGGCGACGGCTGCAGGCCAACGGCGAGCGCTTCCTGAAGCCGCCTGCCCAGATGGCGCGGCTGTTCCGGGGGTATGAGGCGGCGCTGGCGCGGACCATGGAGGTGGCGCGGGCCTGCACCTTCTCCTTGCGCGAGCTCAGTTATCAGTACCCGGACGAACCGGTTCCCGCGGGGTATTCGGCGCAGGGCTGGCTGGCGCGGCTGACCCTGAAGGGGGCGAGGATGCGCTGGCCGCAGGGCGTGCCGCCGAACATTCGCGCGACGATCCTGAAGGAGCTGCGGCTGGTCCGCACGCTGGACTACGCCCCCTACTTCCTGACGGTGCACGACGTCGTCGCCTGGGCGCGGTCGCGGCCCGACCCGATCCTGTGCCAGGGGCGGGGCTCGGCGGCGAACTCGGTGATCTGCTTCTGTCTGGGCATCACCAATGTCGATCCGACCAGACAGGACGTGCTGATCGAGCGTTTCATCTCGTCGGAGCGATCCGAGCCGCCCGACATCGACGTCGACTTCGAGCACGAGCGGCGCGAGCAGGTGATGCAGTACGTCTATGCCCGCTACGGGCGGGACCGGGCGGCTATCGTGGCGACCGTCATCCACTATCGCCCCCGCTCGGCCATCCGCGACGTGGGCAAGGCGCTGGGGCTGACCGAGGACGTGACGGCGCGCATGGCCGACACCGTCTGGGGGTCGTGGGGCGACGCGGTGAAGGATGAGCACGTCGACCGCACGGGCCTGAGCCGGGACGATGCGCGGATGAAGCTGGCGCTGGAGCTGACGGCCGAGATCATCAAATTCCCCCGCCATCTGAGTCAGCATGTGGGCGGGTTCGTGCTGAGCCAGACGCCGCTGGTGGAGATCGTTCCCATCGGCAATGCGGCCATGGCCGACCGGACCTTCATCGAATGGGACAAGGACGACATCGATCATCTGAAGCTGATGAAGGTCGATGTGCTGGCGCTGGGCATGTTGACGGCGATGAAGCGCGCCTTCCGCATGATCGAGACCACCTACGGGCGGCCGCTGAAGGACACCGCGGCCGCGCCGCCCGAGCGGCGGGGCGTCTACCGGATGCTGTGCAGGGCGGACTCGCTGGGCGTCTTCCAGGTCGAGAGCCGGGCGCAGATGTCGATGCTGCCGAGGCTGCAGCCGCGCGAGTTCTACGATCTGGTGGTGCAGGTGGCCATCGTCCGGCCCGGTCCGATCCAGGGCAAGATGGTGCATCCCTATCTGCAGCGCCGGGCGGAACGGCGGGCGCATGAGCGGGCCCATGGGCCGGGCAGCTACCGGTTTTCGATGCCGGGCTCGGCGGCGGATCCCGATGAGCTGGCCAATGTGCTGCGCAAGACGCTGGGCGTGCCCCTGTTCCAGGAGCAGGCGATGAAGATCGCCATGGTGGCCGCCGAGTTCACCGGTGATGAGGCCAACGGCCTGCGACGGGCGATGGCGACCTTCCGGCACAACGGCACCATCGGAAACTATGAGGACCTGATGATCGGGCGGATGGTCGCGCGCGGCTATGACCCCGAGTTCGCCCAGAACTGCTTCAACCAGATTAAGGGCTTCGGGGAGTACGGCTTCCCGGAGAGCCACGCCTGTTCCTTCGCCCACCTCGTCTATGTGTCGGCCTGGGTGAAGTGGCTGTACCCGGATGTGTTCGCCGCCTGCCTGCTGAACAGCCAGCCGATGGGCTTCTACGCCCCGGCCCAGATCGTGCGGGATGCGCGCGAGCACGGGGTCGAGGTGCGGCATCCGGATGTGAACATGAGCGACTGGGATGCGACGCTGGAGCCGCGGCCCCGGCGGCGGCGGCGGGCCATGCGACTGGGCTTCCGCGCCATCGACGGGTTCAAGGAGAGCTGGGCCGAGGCCATCATGGCGGCGCGGGCCGAAGGACCGTTCGCCGATCTGGACGACCTGCGTCTGCGGGCCCGGCTGACCCCGGCGGCGATGGACCGTCTGGCTGAAGCCGACGCCTATGGCTCGCTGAAGCTGAGCCGGCGACAGGGGATGTGGGCCGCGCGCGGGGCGCCGCCAGTGTCGAGCGCGCCCCTGTTCGAGGCCATGGGCCTGCGCGAGGCGGACGGGCGGCCACCGGAGGCCCTGCCGGAGCTGGCGCCCTCCGAGGAGGTGGTCGGCGATTACCAGACGATCCGTCTGTCCCTGAAGGGCCACCCGGTCCGCTATCTGCGCGACCGGCTGGCGGCGGCGGGGGCGTCGACGGCGGCGGATTATCCGGCCGTGGCGAACGGGAGGCGGGTGGTGGTCGGGGGCGTGGTGCTGGTCCGCCAGCGGCCCGGCACGGCCAAGGGCGTCTGCTTCATGACCGTGGAGGACGAGACCGGCGTCGCCAATCTGGTGCTGTGGCCCGACGTCTTCGAACGCCTGCGCCCGGTCGCCATGGGGGCGCGGATGGTGCTGGCCCGGGGCAAGGTGCAGACCGCCGAGGGCGTGACCCATCTGGTCGTCGAGGACCTGGAGGACTGGACCCCGATGCTGGGCCACCTGTCGCCGGATGCGGCGCCCGGCTCAGGCCATGCGCCGACGCGCGGACGGCATCCGAGGGATGTGCGGGTGCTGCCGGGGTCGCGGGATTTTCACTAGGCAGGCGGTTCGGCGTCCTGCGCCGCGGCATAGTCCTCAAGCATGAGGGCCTGACGGTCGTCGGGATTGATATCGATGATCCAGACGCCCATCCCGGGCGCAGCGTCATGCCAGGCGCCGTAGCCCGAGAACCAGAACACCTCGGCCAGCGGCTCATCGTCATGCCAGGTGGTCAGGACGTGCTTGTCGTCCGGGATGTCCCCGAAGTCGTGAAGGGTCAGCAGCGCCCAGTCGACGCTGTCGTGCCAGGCCGACGCGTCCCGTCCCCACGCCATCATGAAGAGGCAGCCGCTGCGGACCAGCCAGTCGCCGATCCGGTCCCGCCAATCTTGCGGGGTCTCCTGCTCGATCACCACCACGGCCTTGAACGGTCCGTCCTGTCCGATGACGGGCGGTTCCGATCCGGCGGGCAGGTGCAGGTAGCGGACCGTCATGGAGCGGCCCCTACCCCTTCCGGAACCAGCGCCATTTCCAGATGCGGTAGCCGATGATGGGGGCGAAGCCGCAGACGAGGGCGGCGATCAGGACGGTCCAGAAGCCGCCGCCCAGCCAGAATTCGCCCGCCAGCGCCCCGACCCCGGCCGCGAGGACGGGGCCGAGCCAGGGCAGCCAGGACGGCGGGCGCATCTGCATTCAGGCGTCGACCTTGATGACGCCGCGACGGATCTGGTCCAGCTCGATGGAGTCGAACAGGGCCTGGAAATTGCCGTTGCCGAAGCCTTCATTGCCCTTGCGCTGGATGATCTCGAAGAAGATCGGCCCGAAGGTGTCCTGGGTGAAGATCTGCAGCAGCAGGCCCTCCTCGTCCGATCCGTCGATCAGGATGCGGTTCTTGCGCATCCGCGCCACGTCCTCGCCGTGGCCGGGCAGGCGTTTGTCGATCAGCTCGAAATAGGTTTCGATGGTGTCCTGGAAGTCGACGCCGCGCGCCTTCATGGCCTCGACGGTCTCGTAGATGTTCTCCGTCGTCAGGGCGATGTGCTGGATGCCCTCGCCATTGTAGCGACGCAGGAACTCCTCGATCTGCGAGTTGTCGTCCTGGCTTTCGTTCAGCGGGATGCGGATGGCGCGGTCCGGCGCGATCATCGCCTGCGAGAACAGGCCGGTCGCCTTGCCCTTGATGTCGAAATACTTCTGCTCCTCGAAATTGAAGATCGAGTTGTAGAAGCCGGACCAGGTCCGCATCTGGCCGCGACGGACGTTATGGGTCAGGTGGTCGAGCACCTCGAGACCCATCGAGTTCGCCTTCTCGGCCGCCTGCCAGCCCTCGATCTCTGTCCAGCCGTCGTAGAGCGAGCCCTGCGCGCCGTACTGGTCGATGACGTAGAGCAGCGAACCGCCGATGCCCTGCAGGATCCAGGGATAGTCGTTGCCCAGGGCGCCGCCGGCGGCGTCCGTGGCGGCGACGGCGCCGCGAGCGAGAGCGCCTTCATAGGCCTCCTTCGCATTGGCGACGCGGAAGGCCATGCCGTTGGCCGACGGACCGTGGTCGCGGGCGAAGTCCGCGGCCTGCCCCTTGGGCGACAGGTTCACCAACATGGTGATGTCGCCCTGCTTCAGGCGGACGGCGTTGGTGGCCGGGTTCACATGGGTGCGGGTGAAGCCCATCAGCTCCAGACGGCCGACCATGGCCTCGGGCTCGGGGCCGGTGAATTCGACGAACTCGAAGCCGTCGACGCCGAGCGGGTTTTCCTGATCGATGCGGGCAGCGTCAGTCATGGGGCGTCTCCTGAAATAGGCGCGCGGCCCCGGTTGATCCGGGGCGGCTGTTCTGGCGCGGAACCTAGTGTCCGGAACCCCCGAAGCCAAGGTGGAGCGGGACACAGGTTCGTGGGGAGGGATGTCGGCGCGCGCAGCGACGACCGGGTGGGGAATGGCGAAGCCGCCGCAAAGCTTGACCGTGCGACCGTTCCCCACCCGTCTCGCTTCGCGAGCCACCCTCCCCATGAGGGGAGGGAGATTTTCTAGTTCGGCCGCCCCACGACCGCATCCACCGAGCCGGTGGTGACCGGGTGATAGCCCGGGCGGGCGATCGCGTAGACGCGGGTGGCGATCGGACGGCCCCAGTCGCCTTCGGCCCACAGGCTGGCGAACAACGGCAGGACGAATTTCCGGCGGCCCTGGGTGGTCAGGAAATGCTCCAGCGTCGGCACGGCGGGCTGATAGCGGTGCTGAACCGCGATCTGCAGCCAGGCGTACAGGACCTCGGCATTGCCCTCGGTCTTCAGGTTCAGGGTCGATTCCAGATCGGCCAGCTGGGCGGGGGTCAGCCAGTCGGCGCCCTCGGTCCGGTTCGCGGGCCGCCAGGCGAGGAAGCGCTGGCGCTCCTGCGTCGACCACCCGGCCCACGGAATAGCCGAGGCCGGGCCGCCGGCCACGAAGGCCTGGGCCGCCGCATCGACGGGAACGAAGGCGTTCGACACGGGCGGGACCCAGTTGGACGGCATGCCGGGCTGGTAGATCCAGGCGTCCATCATCAGCTGACGCTCCAGCGCCGCATCGCCCCTGACCAGATGGGTGCGGATGTCCTCGAGGAAGCGCTCGGTGGTCATCGGACGGAAGGCGTTGCGCTCGAAATAGCCCTTCAGCCAGGCGTCGAAGCGCTCGCGACCGACGATGCGTTCGATGGTGCGCAGGAAGGCGGCGCCCTTTTCGTAGGCGATGTCGGTCAGGCCCTCATCCGGGTCGCGCCCGGTCAGGTCGAGCTTCAGCCGGGTGTCCGCGGCGGGCAGGTCGGCCAGTGTCGACTGCAGATCACCCCAGCCGAGCGACTGCAGCATCAGGGCGCGCTCCTCGCCGTAGAGGGCCTCCATGATCCGGTTCTCGAAATAGACGGTGAAGCCCTCGTTGAGCCAGAAATCGTCCCAGGTGGCGTTGGTGACCAGATTGCCCGACCAGCTGTGGGCCAGCTCGTGCGCGACCAGCGAGACCAGCGAGCGGTCGCCCGCGATGATGGTCGGGGTGGCGAAGGTCAGGCGCGGGTTCTCCATGCCGCCGAACGGGAACGACGGCGGCAGGACCAGCAGGTCATAGCGGCCCCAGCGGTAGGGACCGTACAGGCCCTCGGCCACATCGACCATCTCGGCGGTCGGGACCAGTTCGTCATGGGCGGCGTGCAGGCGCGACGGCTCGGTCCAGACCCCGGTGCGTTCGTCGATGGCGGCGAAGTCCACATCGCCCACGCCGATGGCGATCAGATAGGGCGGGACCGGATTGGTCATGCGGAAGCGCCAGGCCTTTCCGCCCGCGACGCTCTCGCCGTCGGTGGTCAGGGTCTCGGCGCTCATCACCACCTTGAGGTCGGACGGGGCGACGATGCGGGCGTCCCAGGTCTGGCGAATGCCGGGGCTGTCCTGGGTGGGGACCCAGGTCCGGGTCAGGATCGCCTGCCCCTGGCTGAACATGTAGGGCTGGCGGCCGCCGGCCGTCTGGGCCGGGGTCAGCCACTGCAGCGCCGCGGCTTCAGGGCGGGTCGCATAGGTGATGACCAGCTTCTGCGGCTCGCCGGTGGCGAGGGCCGGGAAGCGGATGGTCAGGGGCGCGCCCAGGATCGGGTCGGCGGCGCCGACCGTGTAGGCCAGGGCCGCGCCGGAGGCGTCGGAGACGCCGCGGATGTCCAGATCGCGGACGTCCAGAATGATCTCGGTCGCGCCGGGCGCGCCCTGCACATCCAGCGTCGCCACCCCCGACAGCCGCTTCGTCGCGAAGTCGACGGCGAGATCGAGCGACACGTGGCGGACGTGGGCGATCTCGGGCCGGGCGTAGGAGTGGACGTCGCGGACGTAGTCCACCGGCGCGGTCGCCGAGGGGGGCAGGGGCGGCATGTCCGAACCGGAGGCGTTCATCGTGGCGCAGCCTCCCGTGGCGAGGGCAAGGGCGAGGGCGGAGACCAGACCGGCCGTACGGATCATCGGATGTTCCTCTTCACAAAGCTGGGCGGACAACGCCTCGCGGGACGGAAAAGATCAAGGGGCGGGCGTCGCCGCGGCGGCGTGGTGCGACCGGAACAGCCGTCCGCGCTCGGCGAACAGGACCGCGCAGAGGGCCAGAAGCCCCATGACGGTGAAGCCCAGCAGCATGGGCGTCGCCGTGCCCGCGAACTGCTGGCCGATGGCGAAACCGGCGATCGAGCCGAAGGTGGTCGACAGGAAGCCCTGGGCCGAGGATGCGGTGCCGGCGATGTGCCCCATCTTCTCCATGGCCATGGCGCCGAAATTTCCGGCGATGAAGCCGAAGCAGAACATGGTCAGGGCCTGCAGCACGCCGAAGGTCCAGATCGTCTCATGGCCCGTCGCGGAGACGGTGGCGTGGATCGCCGCCAGGGTGATGAAGCCGAGCAGGGCGGTGTGGGAGATCAGCCGGCTGCCGAAGCGCTCGACGAAGGTGGCGTTCAGCAGGCTGGCCGCGGCGATGCCGCCCGCGACGGCGGCGAAGACCAGCGGGAACAGGTCCGCGGCGTTGAACACATGGGCGAAGATCGACTGCGATGAGTTCAGGAAGCCGAACAGGGCGCCGGTGATCGCCGTCATCGCCAGGGTGTAGCCCAGCGACTGACGCTCGGTCAGGGCCTCGCGGAAGGCCGCGCCGATCCGGGCCGGCTGGATCGGCAGCCGGTCCTCGGGCTTCAGGGTTTCGGGCAGGCGGAGCGCGGCCCAGCTCATGACCAGAATGCCGGCCGTCGCCAGCACGCCGAAAATCCACGGCCAGGGGGCGACATGGAGGATGGCGGCGCCGAGGCTGGGGGCGATGATCGGAACGCCCAGGAAGACCAGGAAGCTGAGCGACATGACCCGCGCCATGGTCCGGCCCTCATAGCGGTCGCGGACGATGGAGACGGCGAGCACCCGCAGGCCGGCGGCGCCGATGCCTGAACCGACGCGGGCGAGGATCAGCAGCTCGAAGGTCGGGGCCAGGGCGGCCAGCAGGCCGAACAGGGCGTAGAGCCCGACGCCGACCATCAGCACGGGCTTGCGGCCGTACCGGTCGGCCAGCGGGCCGTAGAAGATCTGGGCGACGCCGAAGCCGAGCAGATAGGCGGTGATGATCCACTGACGATCGTTCTCGCGCGCGACGCCGAGCGCATTGCCGATGTCGGGCAGGGCCGGGAGCATGGAATCGATGGCCAGGGCGTTGAGCGCCATCAGGCAGGCGATCAGGCAGACGAATTCGGGAAAACCCGGTCCCTTCGCGGCGGAGGGGGCGGGTTCAGACTGGGGGGAGGTCATCCGGGCCAGATGCGGTGACGGTGCGACAATCGCAACCGCAAAAGGGTGAAAAGTCCGCAGCGGGGCTGTAAATCAGCCCCCATGAGCATCACCATCTTTCACAATCCGAACTGCGGCACCTCGCGCAATGTGCTGCAGATGATCCGCGACACCGGCGTTGAGCCCGAGGTGGTGGAGTATCTGAAGACCGGCTGGACGGCCGACCAGCTGACCGCCCTGTTCGCCGCCGCCGGGCTGACGCCGCGCGAGGCGATGCGGACCCGGGGCGACCTGGCCGAGGGGCTGGGGCTGCTGAACGAAGGCACGTCGGACGCGACGATCCTGTCGGCCATGGTCGAGCATCCCGTGCTGGTCGAGCGTCCGTTCGTGCGGACGCCCAGGGGGACGGTGCTGGCCCGGCCGAAGGAGACGGTGCTGGAGGTTCTCTAGCCGAAACGAAAACGCCGCGCGGTCCCTGCGGAGCGCGCGGCGTCTGTTTCCCCTGAAGGGACGCGTCAGCTGTCCTGCGGCATGCCCTGCGGGACGATGGTCTTGATGATCGAGGCGTCCAGTTCCTCGAAGGCGTGCAGGCCGATGGTGTCGTACAGCTCCTGACGGGTCTGCATGCGGTCGATGTATTTGTGGGTGCCGCCGTGCTCGGCGATTGAGGCGTAGAGTTCTTCCTGCGCCTTGTTGGCGGCGCGCAGCGAGGACACCGGCCAGATCACCATCTTGTAGCCCATCTCCTCGAATTCCTTCGCGGTGAAGAAGGGCGTCTTTCCGAACTCGGTCATGTTGGCCAGCAGCGGCACGCCGGGCATGGCGGCGGCGAATTTCTCGAACATCTCGCGGCTGGTCAGGCCCTCGGGGAAGATGGCGTCGGCCCCGGCCTCGACATAGAGCTTCGCGCGATCAACAGCGGCGTCGAAGCCCTCGACCCCGACCGCGTCGGTGCGGGCCATGATGACCAGGTCGCGGCGGGCCTTGGCGGCGGCGGCGACCTTGGCGGCCATGTCCATGGCGGGCACCAGCGACTTGCCGTTCAGGTGGCCGCACTTCTTGGGCAGGATCTGGTCTTCAAGGTGCACGGCGCCGGCGCCGGCCTCTTCAAACGTACGCACCATGTGCATGACGTTCAGCGCCTCGCCGTAGCCGGTGTCGCCGTCCACCAGCAGCGGCAGGCCCGAGGCGCGCGCGATCTGGCGGATGAAGAAGGCCACTTCATCCACGGTGATGATGCCGAGGTCCGGCAGGCCCATGGAGGCGGTCATGGCCGCGCCCGACAGATAGACGCCGTCGAAGCCCGCCTTCTTCGCCTGCAGGGCCGCCTGACCGTTGTGCGCGCCCGGCAGCTGCCAGATGCCGTCACGGGCCAGGGCGGCGCGGAACCGCTTGCCGGCGGATTCAGTGGGGAGGTCGGAGGCGAGGAGGTAGGGCATGGGGACTCCGTGAACTCAGCCGCGCTTCGACAGCGGGACGAACTCGAGATTTTCGGGACCGGTATAGTTGGCCGTCGGGCGGATGATCTTGCCGTCCTGGCGCTGTTCGATGACGTGGGCGGACCAGCCGGTGACGCGCGAGATGACGAACAGGGGGGTGAACATGGCCGTGGGCACGCCCATCATGTGGTAGCTGACGGCCGAGAACCAATCGAGGTTCGGGAACATCTTCTTGGCGTCCATCATGACGCTCTCGATGCGCTCGGCGATGTCGTACATCTTCGTCGAGCCGGCCTCGTCGGACAGCTGTTTGGCGACGCGCTTGATGACGACGTTGCGCGGGTCCGAGATCGTATAGACCGGGTGGCCGAAGCCGATGATGACTTCCTTGGCGTCCATGCGGCGGCGGATGTCGGCCTCGGCCTCGTCCGGGTTGGCGTAGCGCTTCTGGATTTCGAAGGCGACCTCGTTGGCGCCGCCGTGCTTGGGCCCGCGCAGGGCGCCGATGGCGCCGGCGATGGCCGAGAACATGTCCGACCCGGTGCCGGCGATGACGCGGGCGGTGAAGGTCGAGGCGTTGAACTCGTGCTCGGCGTAGAGGATCAGCGAGGTGTGCATGGCCCGCACCCAGCTGTCCGACGGTTCCTTGCCGTGCAGCAGGTGCAGGAAGTGGCCGCCGATGGTCTCGTCGTCGGTCTCGACCTCAATGCGGCGGCCGTTCTGGCTGAAGTGGTGCCAGTACAGCAGCATGGAGCCCAGCGAGGCCATCAGGCGGTCGGCGATGTCGCGCGCGCCCGGATGGTTGTGGTCATGGGCTTCCGGCAGGACGCAGCCGAGGGCCGAGACGCCGGTGCGCATCACATCCATCGGGTGGGCGGCGGCGGGGACGCACTCCAGCGCGTCCATGACGGCGGCGGGCAGGCCGCGCAGGGCCTTCAGCTTGGCCTTGTAGGCCTTCAGCTCGGCGGCGTTGGGCAGCGAGCCGTGGATCAGCAGGTGGGCGACCTCCTCGAACTCGGCCGTCTCGGCGAAGTCCAGGATGTCATAGCCGCGGTAGTGCAGGTCGTTGCCGGTCTTGCCGACCGTGCACAGGGCGGTGTTGCCCGCGGCGACGCCGGACAGGGCGACGGACTTCTTGGGCTTGAACGCGGGGGCGGCGGCGTCGGTCATCGATTTCCTCACTGGCCAATGCAGCGCTGCGCGACATCTGGCGCCCCGAAGGCGAGACGCGGGCCCGAGCCTGCACGCGGCGGCGCCCGTTGATCGCGCGTCCGCCCTGTTGATGGGCACGAAATAGCGGAATTCCACGCCGGGTGAAGGGTGAATCTGCTTCAGGCGCGACTTGCGCGGTCGGGGCGTGCTACCACTTGGCAAAACAGGGCCAAATGGCCACGGGAACGCAAACGGCAGGGAAGAAGGCGCTTTCGACGCTGTCCGTCCGCATTCGTTGTGACCAGACGACGAGACGAGAGTGCTGTCATGAATACCGCCTTCCGCAAGCCGCTGCCGGGCACGGCGCTGGACTATTTCGACACCCGCGCGGCGGTCGAGGCGATCCGCCCGGGCAGCTATGACGGCCTGCCGTATGTCTCGCGCGTGCTGGCCGAACAGCTGGTGCGCCGCTGTGATCCGGCCTCGCTGACCGCCGCCCTGACGCAGATCGTCGAGCGCCAGCGCGACCTGGACTTCCCCTGGTATCCGGCCCGCGTGGTCTGCCACGACATCCTGGGACAGACGGCGCTGGTCGATCTGGCGGGCCTGCGCGACGCCATCGCCGAACAGGGCGGCGACCCGGCCAAGATCAATCCGGTGGTGCCGACCCAGCTGATCGTCGATCACTCGCTGGCCGTCGAGGCGCCGGGCTTTGATCGCGAGGCCTTCGCCAAGAACCGCGCCATCGAGGACCGCCGCAACGAGGACCGTTTCCACTTCATCGAGTGGACCAAGCGCGCCTTCGAGAACGTCGACGTCATCCCGGCCGGCAACGGCATCATGCACCAGATCAATCTGGAGAAGATGAGCCCGGTCATCCAGGCGCGCGACGGCGTGGCCTTCCCCGACACCTGCGTCGGCACCGACAGCCATACGCCGCACGTGGATGCGCTGGGCGTCATCGCCATCGGGGTCGGGGGGCTGGAGGCGGAGACGGTCATGCTGGGCCGTCCGTCGATGATGCGCCTGCCGGACATCGTCGGCGTCAAGCTGACCGGCCGTCGCCACGAAGGCATCACCGCCACCGACATCGTGCTGGCCCTGACCGAGTTCCTGCGCAAGGAGCGGGTGGTCGGCGCCTGGCTGGAGTTCTTCGGCGAGGGGGCGGACAGCCTGACCATCGGCGACCGCGCCACCATCTCGAACATGTGCCCGGAGTACGGGGCGACGGCGGCGATGTTCCACATCGACCAGCAGACGATCGACTATCTGCGTCTGACCGGCCGCGAATCCGACCAGATCGCCCTGGTCGAGACCTATGCGAAGACGACCGGCCTGTGGGCCGACGCGCTGAAGGGCGCCGAATATGAGCGCGTGCTCGAGTTCGACCTGTCGACGGTCGAGCGCAATCTGGCCGGGCCGTCGAACCCGCACCGCCGCCTGCCGACCTCGGCCCTGCACGACCGCGGCATCGCCGTTGATCTGGACGGCGCCCTGGCCGAGGAGCGCGAAGGCCTGATGCCGGACGGGGCGGTGATCATCGCCGCTATCACCAGCTGCACCAACACCTCCAACCCGCGCAATGTCGTGGCCGCCGGCCTGGTGGCCCGCAAGGCCAATGCCCTGGGTCTGGTCCGCAAGCCGTGGGTGAAGACGTCCTTCGCCCCGGGATCGAAGGTGGCGCAGCTGTATCTGGAAGAGGCCGGCCTGCTGCCCGAGCTGGAGAGCCTGGGCTTCGGCATCGTCGGCTTTGCCTGCACCACCTGCAACGGCATGTCGGGCGCGCTGGACCCGGTGATCCAGAAGGAGATCGTGGATCGCGACCTCTATACGACCGCCGTCCTGTCCGGGAACCGCAATTTCGACGGCCGCATCCACCCCTACGCCAAGCAGGCCTTCCTTGCCTCGCCGCCGCTGGTGGTCGCCTACGCCATCGCCGGGACGGTGCGGTTCGATATCGAGAAGGACGTGCTGGGGATCGCCCCGGACGGCGCCGAGATCCGCCTGAAGGACCTTTGGCCGACGGACGCCGAGATCGACGCCATCGTCGGCGAGTATGTGAAGCCCGAGCAGTTCCGGAACGTCTATGAGCCGATGTTCGCGCGCCGGACCATCATCGGCGCGCCGGTCAGCCCGCTGTACGACTGGCGTCCGCAGTCGACCTACATCCGCCGACCGCCCTACTGGGACACGGAAGGCCTCGGCGCACTGGCGGCCAGCCCGCGGACGCTGAAGGGGATGCGGCCGCTGGCCATCCTGCCGGACAACATCACGACCGATCACCTGTCGCCGTCCAACGCCATCCTGCCGACCTCGGCGGCGGGCGAATACCTGACCGCGATGGGCGTGCCGGAAGAGGACTACAACTCCTACGCCACCCACCGCGGCGACCACCTGACCGCCATGCGCGCCACCTTCGCCAACCCCCAGCTGGTCAATGAGATGGCCGTGGTCGACGGGGCGGTGAAGAAGGGTTCGCTGGCGCGGCTGGAGCCCGAGGGCGAGGTGGTCCGCATGTGGGAGGCGATCGAAACCTATCTGGGCCGCCGCCAGCCGCTGATCATCATCGCCGGAGCCGACTATGGCCAGGGCTCGTCGCGCGACTGGGCCGCCAAGGGCGTGCGTCTGGCCGGCGTCGAGGCCATCGTGGCCGAGGGCTTCGAGCGCATCCACCGCACCAATCTGATCGGCATGGGCGTGATGCCGCTGGAGTTCATCAACGGCGTGACCCGTCTGGGCCTGAAGCTGGACGGAACCGAGACCTATGATGTCGTCGGGACGCCCGCGCCGGGCGCCGAGCTGACCCTGGTCATCCGCCGCGTCGACGGGACGGAAGAGACGGTGGCGGTGAAGTGCCGCCTCGACACCGCCGAGGAGGTCTCGATCTACGAGGCCGGCGGGGTGCTGCAGCGCTTCGCCCAGGACTTCCTCGACTCGGAGGCCGCCGCCTGATGCCGCACGGTCCGCAGATCCGCATCCCCGCCACCTATATGCGCGGCGGGACGTCCAAGGGCGTCTTCTTCCGGCTGGAGGACCTGCCCGCGTCGTGTCGCGTTCCCGGCCCGGCGCGGGACCGGCTGTTCCAGCGGGTGATCGGCAGTCCCGACCCCTACGCCAAACACATCGACGGCATGGGCGGGGCGACCTCCAGCACCTCGAAATGCGTCATCATCTCGCCCAGCGACCGTCCGGGACACGACGTCGACTATCTGTACGGACAGGTCTCGATCGACACCGACTTCGTCGACTGGTCGGGCAATTGCGGAAACCTATCGACCGCGGCCGGGGCCTTCGCCATCCATGCGGGCTATGTCGACGCCGGGCCGGACGGCGTGCGCGAGGTGCGCATCTGGCAGGCCAATATCGGCAAGACCATCCTCGCCCATGTGCCCGTCAGCGGCGGCGCCGTGCAGGAGACCGGCGACTTCGAACTGGACGGGGTGACCTTCCCCGCCGCCGAGATCGTGCTGGAGTTCCTCGATCCCGCCGACGAGGGTGAGGATGGCGGAGCGATGTTCCCGACCGGCAACCTGGTCGATGAGCTGGACGTGCCCGAGGACCTCGTCGCGGGCGGTAGGCTGACCGCCACCCTGATCAATGCGGGCATCCCCACCATCTTCGTCAACGCCGCCGACCTGGGCTTCGCCGGGACCGAGCTGCAGGACGCTATCAACGGCGACCCGGCCATTCTCAAGCGGTTCGAGGCGCTGCGGGCTATCGGGGCGCTGAAGATGGGCCTGATCGATACGCTGGAAGGCGCGGCCAAGCGCCAGCATACGCCGAAGATCGCCTTCGTCTCTCCGCCGAAAGATTACGTCTCCTCCAGCGGCAGGGCGATCACGGCGGGCGAGGTGGACCTGCTGGTCCGCGCCCTGTCGATGGGCAAGCTGCACCACGCCATGATGGGCACGGCGGCGGTGGCCATCGGGGCCGCGGCGGCGGTGCCGGGCACCCTGGTCAATCTGGCGGCGGGCGGCGGCGAGCGGAAGGCGGTGCGCTTCGGCCATCCGTCCGGCACGCTGCGGGTCGGCGCCGAGGCCGTGCAGAACAACGGCGAATGGACCGTCACCCGCGCTATCATGAGCCGCAGCGCCCGCCGCCTGATGGACGGCTGGGTCTACGTCCCGGGTGAAACCATCGCCTGAAATGCAAAAGCCCGGCCGAAGCCGGGCTCGCGCTGATGGTGCGGGCGGTCGGGCTCGAACCGACACTCCTTGCGGAACCGGATTTTGAGTCCGGCGCGTCTACCAGTTTCACCACGCCCGCGTGGGTCTGCGCCTACAGGCGCGGCCCGGGGAAAGCAACCGTCTCCGGCGTCAGGCCTCGACCTCGACGTGGGCGTCCGTGCCGCCGCGCCGGATGTTGCGGGCGCGGATGAACATCTCGATGCGCTGGGTCACGACCATGGCCGCGGCGAACAGCATGAAGGCCTCGATGATGGCGAGCGGATTGACGTGCCAGTCGGCGGCGTGGGCCTGAAGCCAGGGTTCGAGCGCCCGACGGGCGACGAGGACGGCGATGATGATGATCAGCCCGATCGGCGAGGCCTGGGCCTTCAGCGTGCCGTCGGCCTCCTTGTGGATGGTGGTCATCCTGCCGCGCTGCCAGCCGAAGGCGGCGCCCAGGCCGAGGCCGGCGGCGAGGATCAGCAGGGAGATCGGATCGACCGGAAGCTGACCCTGTCCGCTGGCGCTGATGCCCCACAGGCCCGCGCCGATGGCCAGGACGATGATCAGCGGCGACACCCAGAGAAACTCGGGCCGCAGGGTCCGCGGCTTCCGGTTCCGCAGAAGCACCAGCGGGACCACGGCCGCGATCACAATCAGCGGGATCAGTTGTTCAGGCGTCACGGCAGCCTCCCCCGTTCGCGAAACTGATGACAGGCGAACGGGGCGGAGATTATCCCTCCGGGCCGGGGCGTAAAGCGGTTTCGGGGCTCAGCCCCCGACCGGGCCGACGGTCTGTTCGATCGCGCCGAAGATGGAATGGTGCTTCTCGTCCAGCATCTCGATGCGGACGGTGTCGCCGTGCTTGAGGAAGCTGGTCTCCGGCTTGCCGCGCAGGAGGGTCTCGACGGTGCGGACCTCGGCGATGCAGCTGTAGCCCAGCCCGCCCTCGGCCACCGGCTTGCCCGGACCGCCGTCGGCGTCGCGGTTCGAGACCGTGCCCGAGCCGATGACCGTGCCGGCGCACAGGGCGCGGGTCTTGGCCAGATGCGCGATCAGGGTCCCGAAGTCGAAGGTCATGTCGACCCCGGCGTCGGCCTTGCCGAAGTCCTCGCCGTTCAGCTGGACCGACAGGGCGCCGTGCAGTTTCCCGTCCTTCCAGCGGTCGCCCAGGGCGTCCGGGGTGACGAAGACCGGCGACAGGGCGCTGGCGGGCTTGGACTGGACGAAGCCGAAGCCCTTGGACAGTTCCGCCGGGATCAGGTTGCGCAGGCTCACGTCGTTGACGAGGCCGACCAGACGGATGTGCGTCAGCGCCTCTTCGCGGGTCACACCCTGCGGCACGTCGCCGGTCACGACGACGATTTCGGCCTCGAGGTCACAGCCCCAGCTTTCGTCGGCCAGGGGGATCGAATCACGCGGGTTCAGGAAGCCGTCCGAGCCGCCCTGGTACATCAGGGGGTCGGTCCAGAAGCTCTCGGGCATCTCGGCGCCGCGCGCCTTACGGACCAGTTCGACGTGGTTCACATAGGCCGAGCCGTCGGCCCACTGATAGGCGCGGGGCAGGGGCGAGGCGGCGTCGCGTTCGTGGAAGCGGCCGCGCGGCACGCCGCCGTGCTCCAGGCTTTCGGCGAGGGCCCTCAGATCGGGCTCGACCCGGTCCCAGTTGTCCAGCGCCGCCT
Organism: Brevundimonas sediminis; assembly: GCF_048799765.1. Lineage (NCBI taxonomy): Bacteria > Pseudomonadati > Pseudomonadota > Alphaproteobacteria > Caulobacterales > Caulobacteraceae > Brevundimonas > Brevundimonas sediminis. Next base: position 14,024 of record NZ_JBLYQK010000019.1, on the reverse strand, counting down.
GCAGCGTCGGGGCGATCAGGAAGGCGTCGGTGAACCAGGCGAGGTCGCTGGAGACGACGACGAGGCGGCCGTCACGGCCGTGCTTGAGCGAGGCGAGTTTCATGCCGAACGCCTAGCCGGTTTCCTCGCGGGGGGAAACCGGGACCCTGTCGGTGGCGGATCAGGCCTCGCCCGACAGCTGGGCCAGAGCCTCCTGCAGCTCTGTCTCCCGGGCCTTGCTGTGCCGCCAGTGTTCGTTGAAGGCCGCCACCGCCAGCCGGAGCGCGTCGATCTGCTGACGGGTCGTCATCTGGTCGTCCTGCGCCGGCGGATGGGGCGGATGGCCGCCATGATCCGGCTTGTCCGTGGCGGGCGAGGCGGACGGGGCGACATTGATGACGATGCTCGCCGCGGCGGCGGCCGCCGCTGCGCCCGCCGTCTGGCCGTGTCCTTCGGCTCCGCCGTGATCGTCGTGCTTCTGGTCGTGGCCCTCCCCGTGACCGTGGCCCGGGGTTCCGTGAGCGTCCTTTTTCTCCGCCGGGCGCTTGCCCTCGATCGCCTTGTCGAGCGTCGCGACGCGCGTCGCCAGCCCGCCCTTGCCGCCGGCCACGGCGAGCACCTTGCCCAGCCTCGCGTCGATCACGGTCCGCAGGTGCTCGGCCCGCCCCTTCAGCGCGTTGTCGTCGGCCTTCATGGCGTCCTTGGCGGCGGCGTCGATCGCCTTCCAGATCGATTCCGAGGCGTCTCCGCCCCGGGCGGTCGATTGTCCGCGTAAAACCCAGCCGGCGAGGCCGGCCAGCAGGACGGCGAGGATCAGGACGGCCCACAGGGCCGGGTCCGCGCCGATGAAGATGGGGGCGTCCAGCGGGGCGCCGGCCGGATCGGCCGCGGGAAAGTCTGCACCGTAGGACATGATGGCTCCCGCTGAATGACCGAACATCATTCTGCGCGACCAGCCCCGCTTGGCAACGGGAAAGGTTAACGCCGCTGTGGATTCAACCCGGCGGGTGGATCAGGGCCTTGGCCTCGGCGCCCTCGCGCCCGCCGATCAGCCGGACCTCGACCTCGACGCTGATCGCCCCCTCGGGCTGGTGCGCCCACAGGTAGCGGCGCTCGACCTCAACATCGCGGCCCGACGGCGCGACGCCTTCATAGGTGTCGCCCCAGGGGGTGACGGCCTTCATGTCCGGCCAGGGCAGGGCGCAGGCGGCGTCCAGCTCCTCGATAGCCATTTCGGACAGTTCGTCGTCTTTCACAGCCATCGGCGCACCTTCGAGCGATAGGCGTCCCACTCGGCGCCGAACCGGGCGGCGAGATAGCGTTCCTCGCGCAGGACCACAAACCGGTCGACCACCACCATGCAGGGGATCAGCAGGGCGAGGGCGGTCCAGCTGTCCATGGAGATGGCGAAGCCGATGTAGATCAGGGCGAAGCCGAGATAGATCGGATTACGGCTGAACGCGTAGAGGCCGTCGGTGGCCAGCGCTGTCGTCGCCTTCCACGGCTCGGGCGGCGTGCCGAGCCGGCGGAACCGGGTCAGGGCGGCCATCTCGGCGACCAGGCCGAGCACGATCAGGCCCAGGGCCAGGCCGCGCCGCAGCTCCACGGACAGGCCCAGCGTGGGCTCGCCGATCAACGACCCCAGGCCCCATCCCGCGAACAGGAAGGCGACATAGATCAGCGGCGGCGGGAAGCGGACGGGGCCGGCGGTGCTGGATGTCATACGGTCTGTCCTGAAGGCGCGGTGAACTCGGACACCGGGGCGTCGCCGGTGTTGATGACCTCGGACGGCTCGAAGATCATCACCTCGGCCTCCTCGTCGGCGGCGGTGCGATGCTCGATCCCGCGCGGGACGACGACGAACTGGCCGGGATCGAGGCTGACGATCCGGTCGCGGAACTCGACCCGGAAGCGGCCCTTCCAGACCAGGAACATCTCGTCGGCGGCCTCGTGGCTGTGCCAGGGGAAGACGCCCTGCACCTTCACCAGCCGCACGTCCTGCCCGTTCAGCTGGGCGGCGATGCGGGGCCGCCAGTGGTCTGAGAAGGCGGCGAACTTTTCGGTCAGATCGACGGCCGCGGTCACGGGCGGAGCTCTTCGTCGCCGTAGATGGCGACCTTCGCGGGTTCATTGTTGGAGACCGCGCCGCGATACATGCCGGAGGTGTTCATGGCGAAGGCGGGGACTCCGCTCAGCGGCATGACGATGACGCCGCCTTCGCCGCCCAGCGCGCCGACCTCGCCGATTTCTTCATCAGCGACGTGTTGGGCCAATCCGCCCGGCGTCCGGTCGAAATCACGGTGCTCTGATATGTAGGGCATGACGCTCATTGTCGCGCAGATGTCCCGCGCCACCGTCGCGCGGATGAAATACTCGCCCGAACCCGTGGCCGAGACCGCGCAGCCGTCGCCGTTGGAGGCGTAGGTGCCGGCGCCGATCACCGGCACGTCGCCGACGCGGCCCCAGCGCTTGGCGGTCATGCCGCCGGTCGAGGTGCCCGCCGCCAGTCGGCCCTGCTGGTCCAGCGCCACCGCGCCGACGGTGCCGAACTTACGCTCGTTCAGGGGCGGGGCGGGCAGGGTGTTCTCCGCCTGCGGACCGGGGGCGCCGGCGGGACGCGGCGGGATGGGCAGGTTCTGGGCGCGCAGGGCGGTCTCCAGCCCCCGCCAGCGGCGCTCGGTGAAGAAGAAGCCCGGGTCCACCTGCTCCAGCCCGACCGAGGCGGCGAAGCTGTCGGCGCCGGGGCCGATCAGCATGACGTGGGGCGACTGATCCATCACCGCGCGGGCGGCGGCGATGGGGTGGCGGGTGGTGGTCAGGCCCGCGACCGATCCGGCGTTCAGGGTCGAGCCGTCCATGACGGCGGCGTCCAGCTCGTTGCGGCCCTCGGCGGTGAAGACGGCGCCGCGTCCGGCGTTGAACAGCGGATCGTCCTCCATGATCTGGATCGCCGCCTGCACCGCGTCCATGGCGGAGCCGCCCTCGGCCAGGATCGCCTGCCCGGCCTCCAGCGCGCGGTGCAGGGCGGCGCGGTAGGCGGCGTCCTGTTCCGGCGTCAGGCTGTCACGCTCGATGACCCCGGCGCCGCCGTGGATGGCGAAGGACCAGCGGGGCGGCTCCTGTGCGAAGGCCGGTGCGGCGGTCAGGGACAGGACGGCGGCGGCGAGCGCGAGGCGGTGACGGGTCATGACCGCAACCTCGACCAGCCGATCGGGGAACTCAAGCCGTCAGACAACCCAGCGCGGCAACTGGATCTCCGCCGGGGCCATGCCGTAGAGGCGGCGGCTCAGCATCGCGAGCCGGGTCGAGGGGCCGGTGTGGTGGTGTGTGAGCCAGATGCAGCCCAGCAGCCGGTTGACGGATGGCGGCCGATCGACCCAGCCGAACGGCCGGTCGGGCATCAGGATCAGGCGTCGCCGGCTGCCGTCCCGTCGCCGCCGCCAATCCGGATCGGCGTGTATGGTCCGCGCAAAGTCCGGGTTGAGCGTCACCAGGAACTCGGGGTCCCAGTCGATGACCTGCTCGAGGGTCACCCGGCCGATCCCCTCGCCGCCGACCGCGACATTGGTCCAGCCGCCGCCTTCCAGCACCTCGGTCGCCAGGGCGCCGCCGAAGCCGGTCTGCAGGCCGTCGGCGCCGCGGGCGTAGTAGAAGCTGGGGCCGCCGGAGAGGGTCCGCCATTCGGACAGGATCTGTTCCGCCGCCTCGGCCAGGGATCCGCCGCGGTCCCGGACGTCGAGCAGACGTCCGGCCTGGCGGAAGGCGTCGGGGATCTTTTCCAGCGCGCCGTCAATCAGGGCCCAGGGCACGCCCAGGGTCTCGCCGGCGGCGCGTCCGCGGGCCACGGCCTTCCGGGTGGTGTCGCCGTAGTCGAGGATCAGGCGGGGTCTCAAGGCCGAGAGGGCGGCGACATCCGCCGTCGGGGACGGTCCGGACAGCGCTCCCAGTTCGGGCAAATCCGCCGCCCCCGCCGCCAGACCGGTCAGGCATTCGGGATCCGGGCGACGCGGCCAGCCGGCCAGGCGGTCCCGGGCCACGGCCCAGATCAGAACCGCCGCCGGCTGTCCCGCGGCGATCACATTGCGGTGGTGGGCGGGCGCGCGCGAACAGGCGGCCGCCGCGAGCGACGTCCCAAGTCCGATCAGGGTGCTGCGCCGTGTGGGCATGGGATTCGCCTGCGCCGATACAGGGTTGCGCCTAGCGTGCTGGGAGGGGGCGGGACAAGCCGGTTTCCGGCCAATTTACCCTTTACCCTTGTCGGGTGTTGCTCCGCGTGCTGCTTATGCGCCCATCGCGTCAGGTTGGGGCGCAAGCATTATGGGAGTTGGCCGTTGAGTACGACGGACATCGGGGGCGAGCTTACCGCGTCGCCCCGAAAGACATTTCTGGGCCATCCGCGCGGGCTGGTGATCCTGTTCTTCACCGAGATGTGGGAGCGCTTTTCCTACTACGGGATGCGGGCGCTGCTGGTCCTGTACCTGACCCAGCACTTCCTGTTCGGACCGGCTGAAGCCCAGGGCATCTACGCGGCCTATGCGGCGCTGGTGTACCTGATGCCGGTGCTGGGCGGCATGATCGCCGACCGTTATCTCGGATCGCGCAAGGCCGTGATCATCGGCGCCGTTCTTCTGGTCGCCGGTCACTTCACGATGGCGTTCGAGGGGACGGGCGGCAAGGAAAGCCTGACCATCGGCGACACGACCTACCAGATCGAGGTCGTCGGTCGGGACCAGAATCGTCAGATGTTCGCCGTGAACGGTGACGAACGCGTCCAGATCGCGATCACGCCGGAAGGCGTGTCGACCGTCGGCGCCGAGCCCTCGGCTGCGAACGCCGCCGACGCCGCGGTCGCCGCCGTCGCTGAAGCGACCGAGGGCGCCGCCCCGGCCGGTTCGCTGGATCCGGCGACCCAGGCCGCGCCGGTCGCCGCCGCCGCCGCAGGTTTCCCGGCCTTCACGGCCACCGGCGGATACTCGCTGGAAACCTCGCGCGACACGGCGCTGGGCGAGCCGGTGCTGTTCCTGGCCCTGTCGCTGATCATCGTCGGCGTGGGCTTCCTGAAGGCCAATATCTCGACCGTCGTCGGCTCGCTCTACGAAGAGAACGATCCGCGTCGCGACGGCGGCTTCACCATCTTCTACGTCGGCATCAACCTGGGCTCGTTCCTGGCCACCGCCGCCTGTTCCTACCTCGGCATCAAATATGGCTGGGCCTACGGCTTCGGCCTCGCCGGTATCGGCATGCTGTTCGGTCTGCTGACCTTCGTGCTCGGCCAGAACTGGCTGGAAGGCCGCGGCGGACCGCCTGTGCCGATCCAGGGCCGCAGCATCCTCGGGGTTCCTCTGGTGCCCTTCTTCTGGATCGCCGGTCTGGTCGCGGTCTTCCCGACCTGGCTGCTGATGCGCAGCCACGAGATCATCGAAACGGGCCTGCCGTGGATCGCGGGCGTCATCTTCGCCCTGGTCGTCGGCTACACCGTCTTCCGCCTGAAGGGCTCGGAGCGCAGCCGGATGCTGGTGGCGCAGGTGCTGATCTTCTTCTCCGTCCTGTTCTGGGCCCTGTTCGAACAGGCCGGTTCGTCGCTGACCCTGTTCGCCGACCAGTCGACCGAGATGCCGTCGTGGTTCAATGCCGCCATGACGCAGATGTTCAACCCGGGCATCATCGTCATCGGCGGACCGATCCTCGCCGGCCTGTGGGTCTGGCTGGGCAAGCGCAACGCCGAGCCGTCGACCCCGGTGAAGTTCTCGTTCGGCCTGATGTTCGTGGGCCTCGGCTTCCTGGTTCTGATGTGGGCCGCCGGAAACATGGCCAACGCGGACTTCCGCGTGCCGCTGCTGTTCCTGTTCCTGACCTACTTCTTCCACACCATCGGCGAGCTCTGCCTGTCGCCGGTGGGCCTGTCGATGATCACCAAGCTGTCGCTGCCGCGCGTCGTCGGCATGATGATGGGCGTGTGGTTCCTGTCGAGCTCGGTCGCGCACATCGTGGCCGGCATCATCGCCAAGGCGACGGCGACGGATACGGTGGCCGGCGTGGTCACCGACCGCGCGGGCGCCCTGGCGACCTACGGCTCGATCTTCGGAACGATCGGTTGGGTCGGCGTCGGCGTCGGCATCTTCCTTCTGATCATCTCGCCGCTGCTCAAGAAGGGCATGGCGGGCATCCACTGATCGCCGGATCTGTCGCCTGAAAGCGAAAGGGCGGAGCCTTACGGCTCCGCCCTTTTTCTTTGCGATCGGGAAAATGGCGGCGGAGGGCAAGGGAACCTCCGCCGCCGTCGGGCCTCCGGTCCCAGGAGGCGGGACCGGAGTCGAGATCAGAAGGTCTTGCGCAGACGGATCTGGTAGAAGGTGCGCGGGTCGATCTGCCTGGTTTCGATGAAGTCGACCGGCCGGGTGGTGCGATTGCCGTAGGCGATCCGCTCCTGGTCGAAATTGTCCCAGATGTTCATCTGCGCGCGGATCGAGAGGGTCGGGGTCGGCTTGTACTCGGCCCACAGTTCAAAATAGTCGCGCCCGCGCCAGCTGAAGCGCTGGTCCGGATCAAAGCTGGTCTGGCCCAGCAGCGGGATCCAGGCGCCGCCCCACTGCAGCTTCCAGGAGGCGATGTCCTGGGCGACGGTGAAGGTGGCCTGCGAGGGGCGGACCCCCGAGATCGGGCGACGCTCGCCCGTGGTCGGATCGGTCACCTCGGTCTTGTTCCAGGTGTTGCGGAAGCCCAGGCGCCCGCCGGTGAAGCCGGCCCAGTCCATCGGGACCAGGATGTTCACCGCCAGCTGGTCCAACGTGCCGTCGCCGATATTGCCGACCGCCGACAGGCCGGCGTCCAGCGGAATCGAGTCGATGGCGTCCGTGATCTCGTCGTGGCGCAGGCCGATGCTGACGATGCCGTCCCCCATGAAGCGCCGCTCATAGGTCAGTTCGCTGATCCAGCGCTGCTCGGGCTCCAGATCGATATTGCCGCCGAAGACATTCTCGTCCTCCAGATCGGCCGAGGCGGCGAAGTCGCTGAAGTCCAGCTGGCCGACCTCGCGTTCGAAGCGCAGGCGGAACTGGTTGTTGGCCATCGGGGTCCAGGTGGCCTGCAGGCGGGGCTTGGCGAAGAAGAAGCTCTTTTCCTGGTCGGCGTCGCCGGACTGGGTGATGGTCGACCCCTCCAGTCGCAGGCCGCCCTCCACCGTGAGGTTCTCCCGCACCCGCCAGGTGCCCTTGCCGAACAGCTCGCCGCGGGTCTCCTCGACCTTGACCGAGGCCGACGGCAGCGGAACGGGCGCGCCGCCGATGCTGAAGGCCTGTTCGGTCTCCAGCATGTTGTAGGCGATCTCGCCGCCGGTCTCCCAGGTCAGGCCGGGGCTCTGCTCGAAGCGGACCAGTCCGCGCAGGATGGTCTCGGAGCTCTCGCCGACGGACTCGAAGCGCTGTTCGGGGCTGTCGACGCCGGACAGCGTCGAGCGGCTGGTGGAGACCCCGTCGAAGTCGCTGAACTCGTGGATGAAGCGGGTCTCCAGATTCAGTCGCGCGCTCAGCGGCCGGGTATAGACGACACCCAGTTCGCCGAAGGAGCCGTCCTCGCCGTACCGGCTCTCCCGGCGGATGTCGGGGGCGGTCTGCAGGTTGATGTTGCCGAAGTCGTTGACCCCGTATCGCGCCGTCAGGTCGATCTTCCCGCCCAGGAAGGGGCTGGCGTAGTTGACGCGGGCCGACTGGCTGCCGCCGCTCTGGTCGTTGAAGAAGGTCTCGTTCCGCAGGATCGCGCCGGCGCCGTCGCGGCGGATGACCGGGCCCATGCCGTTCGAATCGCTCATCGACAGACCGTCGCTGAGGGTGAAGCCCCAGGTCCGGTCGCCGTCGCGGGCGGTGAACTGGATCGAACCGCCGTAGACATCCTGTCCGCCCTCGAACAGGACGGCGTTCCCCGTGACGATGGTCTCCTGGCTCGACTGGCTGCGGGTGATGACGTTCACCACCATCGCGAAGCTCTGCATGTCGATGCCCGGGGCGCCGCCGCGGACCAGTTCGATCCGCTCGACATTGGCCGCCAGGGTGCGGCCCAGGACGCTCGAGCCGCTGTCGTTCTTCGAGGCGGGACGGGCCCCGTTGATCAGCACATTGCCGACCGAGCCCTCGAAGCCGCGGCTGCCGTCCCCGTCGACGATGCTGAAGCCGGGGACCCGGTTGACCATGTCCAGGGCGGTGGTCGGCTGCTGGTCAGCGAAGAAATCGGGCGTGAACACCAGCACGCCCTGTTGGCCTGCCTCGGCCTGGGCGGCGCGGGGAGCCTGCGGCGGGGTCTGGGCGACGGCGGCGCCGGCGGACAGCGCCAGGGCGGTCGTCGCCATCAGGATCATCTTGGTCATTGCGGAACTCCCCTCGTCGTGTGACGAGAGGTGTGACCGCACGGACCGCCTGTCTCCAGTTACATCACGGACAGGTGGATTAAATCGGCGACATCATTACCGGTCTGTCATCTTCGTGTTCTTGCTGTGTCCATTCAATACTGTCGTTCATCAAGTCTAACGGGCGTGAAAATGAAATCCGTCGCTTTCGCATCGTTGCTGTTTCTGGCCGCCTCCGCTGTCGCGCCGTCGGTCGCGGCCCAGGCGGTGGGGCAGGCCGCCGGCGCCGCCCCGGTTCCGGTCGCCCAGGACGGGACGACCGAACTCGACGAGGTGGTCGTGCTCGCGCGCCGGTCCGGCGCGCCGATGTGGACGGTCTCCCGCGGGGACAGCACCCTGATCCTGGTCGGATCGATCCGCAGCATTCCCCGCGACGTCACCTGGCGGCCCGAGGCGCTCGAGGCGGCGGCCGCCCGCGCGGACCTGATCCTGCTGCCGCAGGAGGGGCGGGCGTCCCTGAGCGATCTGTTTCGTTTGATCTGGCGCATGCGCACCATCAGTCGCCTGCCCGAGGGCACCACGACGGCCGACTACCTGTCGCCCGACGCCCAGGCCCGGCTGGAGGCGGTGATGGCGGGCGAGCGAAGCCAGGACTGGCGCCGCAAGAGTCTCCTGATGCTCGGGCTGGACCTGATGCAGGACAAGGCCGGCTTCCGCGCCGGCCGGGAAGGGCAGGACGCGATCGACGTCGTTCGGCGCTCCGGCCGTCAGGCCCGGGTCGATGTGCGTCCGGTCGGGATCGTGCGCGGGGACGAGATGGTCGAGAGCCTGATCTCGGCGCCCCAGGCGACCCACGTCCCCTGCGTCGAGCGGGCCATCGCCGCCGCCGAGGCGGGCCCGGAGGCGTCACGCGACCGGGCGATGGACTGGCGCGCCTTCCGCGTTCCCGAGGTGGTCGGGTCGCCGATCGAGCAGGCGCTGAACGTCTGCTGGCCCTGGGGCGACCCGGAGATCGCCCCGCAATTGCACCAGCAATGGGCGGCGGCGGTCGAAACCGCGATGATCTCGCCCGGCACGACCATGGGCGTCGCTCCGGTCCGCCTGCTGGCGGAGGAGGGGGGCGTTCTGGACAGCCTGAAGGCCCGCGGGTTTGAAATCGAGGGGCCGGAGTGGAAGTGAAGGAAGGGATTAGGGACTAGGGATTAGGTTCGAGCGCGAGGCTGGCGATCACTTTCCCGGCGTCGATAATCCCTAATCCCTAATCCCTAATCCCTAATCCCTAATTCCTAGACCGCCGTTCCGCCCACCGTCAGTCCGCCGATCTTCAGCGAGGGCTGGCCGATGCCGACGGGGACGCCCTGGCCGGCCTTGCCGCAGACCCCGACGCCCGGATCGAACTCGAAGTCGTCGCCGATCATCCGGACCTGCGTCAGGGCCGTGGCGCCGTCGCCGATCAGGGTCGCGCCGCGCACCGGGGCAGTGATCCGACCGTCCTCGATCAGGTAGGCTTCGGTGCACTGGAAAACGAACTTGCCGTTGGTGATGTCCACCTGGCCGCCGCCGAAATTGGCGGCGTAGAGGCCGCGCTTCGTGCTGGCGATCATGTCCGCCTTCGAATCCTTGCCGCCTTCCATGAAGGTGTTGGTCATGCGCGGCATCGGCATGTGGGCGAAGGACTGGCGGCGGCCGTTGCCGGTCGCCGCGGCGCCCAGCTGACGCGCCGACAGCCGGTCGTGCATCAGCCCGACCATGATTCCGTCCTCGATCAGGACCGTGCGGTTGGTCGGGGTGCCCTCGTCGTCGATCGTCAGGGAGCCGCGACGACCGGCGATGGAGCCGTCGTCGACCACGGTCACGCCCGGAGCGGCGACCCGCTTGCCCATCATGCCGGTGAAGACCGAGGAGCCCTTGCGGTGGAAGTCGCCCTCGAACCCGTGGCCGATGGCCTCGTGCAGCAGGACGCCCGGCCAGCCCGCCCCCAGGACCACGTCCATCTCGCCGGCGGGGCAGTCGACGGCGTCCAGGTTGACCAGGGCCTGGCGCAGGGCCTCGTCGACCTGGGCCTGCCAGCGCTCCGGGGCGATCCAGGCCTCGAAGCCCGCACGGCCGCCGGCGCCGGAGGAGGCGCTCTCGCGCTTGCCGTCCTTCTCGACCGTGACGGAGACGTTGAGGCGCACCAGCGGGCGCATGTCGCGCATCAGCCGGCCGTCGCCGCGCAGGATCTCGATCTGGCGATGCTCGCCCACCAGAGAGGCGGAGACCTGCACCACGCGCGGGTCGCGGGCGCGGGCCCAGGCGTCGATCTCGGCCAGCAGGGCGATCTTGTCGGAGAAGGCCGGCGAGGCGAGGGGGTCGACCTCGTCATAGAGCTTGCGATTGGTCGCCTGCGGCGCGTCCGCGGCGACGCCCGCATGCCCCGACCTGGCCAGGGCGGCGCTGTCGGCGGCGCGGCGCAGGGCGGGGCCGCTGATTTCGTTGGCGTGGGCGTAGCCGGCGGTCTCGCCGGCGACGACGCGCAGGCCGAAGCCCTCGGTCGCGTCATAGGCCGCGGATTTCAGGCGGCCGTCGTCGAAAACGAGCGACTCCGACTCGGAGCGCTCCAGAAACAATTCGCCGTCGTCGGCTCCCGTCAGGGCGTCCTGCAGGATCGAGAGGGCTTCGTCGGCGCCGACCTCGGCGCTGTCGAGGATGGCGGGCGGGGAAACGAGGACGGTCATGATCCCTAAGTAGGGGCTGACCGTCCCCGCGTCACCATGGTCCGAAATCGGCCGGACCAGACGAAGCCTGGTCCGGCTCAGATTTCGGCCGGCGATAACCGCCGTCAGTCGAACTCGACCTCGCCCCAGCCGGTGATGACCTGGTTCAACTGGGCCGGGTTGCGGGTCAGGGTGACGTCGCCGTGGCCGGAGATGTCGATTTCGGCCTTGCCGGTCGGGCCGACCCTCACGTCGCCGTCGCCCGGCACCGTGATCGTGGCGTCGGTGACGAGCAGGCGGGACAGGTTCACGTCGCCGTCGCCGTTGACCGCGATCGTCGCCGTGTCCGTGCGGCCCTCGGCATTGACCCGGCCTTCGCCCTGGCTGTTCACCGTCAGGGTCGGCTGGTCGTAGTCGCGGACCCGCAGGACGCCGTTGTCGCCCATCTCGAACGTCGTGACCGACGGGGCGGTGACGGTGATCCGCAGCGCTTCGCTTTCGCTCCACACCCGGATGCCCGAACCGTTCCAGCGGATGTAGCCGCGCTCCGGCCGGTCGTCGCCGGCCAGGGTCAGCCGGCCGTTCGAGAAGCGGATGCTGTCCACGATGTCCTTCGGTCCGCTGATGCGGATGCCCGCCGTATCGCCCTGGACGTAGGTGACCTCGCCGGGAACGTCGACCGCGAGGCTGTCGCCGCCGGTCCAGTCGAGGGTGCGTTCGATGTCCGGCTGGACCGGGCCGCGCTCGAACCGGAAGTTCGAGTCGCCGGGGCCGTCGTCGGTGACGACCCAGGTCCAGTCGTGCTTGCGGACATCGTTGCCGACGAGGGCGATCGCGCCGCCGAGGCCGACGAGGGCCAGCAGGAAGCCGACCCCGGTGATGACCAGAAGATTGCGCATCATGTCAGGTCCTCCCTCAGGCCTGGTTGTCGGATTGGGCGCCCAGCGCCGGTTTCAGCACGCGGTAGTGCAGGCGGGCGTACCAGACGGTCAGGTCGATCAGCAGCTTGGACACCATGACCATCAGACCGGTCAGGAAGACGCCCAGACCCATCAGGCCGACCCCGCCCAGAATCGCCGCCGCGATGCCGCCGGGCCCGTCGAAGAACGGGGCGACCACGGCGAAGACCCCGCCGGAGACGAAGATGGCGATGCCGCCCAAAAGCATGGACAGGACCGAGCCGAAGATCGGCGTGACGAGGAACATCAGGATGAAGATGTCCAGGGCGCCCAGCCCGATCAGGCCCAGCACGGCCCCCGCCGCGCTCGACGGGTTCTGCTCCTGGGTCCAGCGGCGGGCGCCCGCTTCGGCGCGCAGCTCCCGCGCCAGGCGTGACGGGTCGCCCAAGGCCGTGGCGATCTCCGCCTCGCTGCGACCGGCGGCCAGGCCGTCGGTGAAATGCAGGTCGTAGTCGGCGGCGATTTCTGCGGCCGTGGTCATCGGCAGGCCCACGAGGCCCTGTCTCAGCCGGGCCATGAATTCGGCGCGGGTCATTGTTCAGCTCCCTCTCCGCTGGCGATCCCGGCGGGGGCCGCCGTATCGTCCAGAATGGTGTCGACCGCCTCGGCGAAGGCGCGCCACTCGGCGCGCTGGGCTTCGAGGGCCCGGCGTCCCGCGTCGGTCAGGCGGTAATATTTGCGCGAAGGGCCCGAGGGCGATTCGACCAGATAGGTCTCCACCTGCCCGTCGGCCTGCATCCGCCGCATCAGCGGATAGATGGTTCCTTCGCCCATGCCGATCGCATCCGACAGGGTCGAGGCGATCTCGTAGGCGTAGCTTTCACGCCGGTTCAGAACGGCCAGGACGCATAGCGTCAGGGCCCCCTTCTTCAGCTGGATCTCTATGGTTTCAGGCACATCAAGGTCTCCTGTGATGGCCGAAGGGGTAACGCAAGGTATCTTGCGCTGCAAGGTAGCTGGCGAAACATGAATGCGATTTAATCCGGCGCCCGAACGTCGCGGATCGGTCGGAACGCTTGGCAAGCGCCGGAGGGGGCGATATGGACCGCCCGAAGTATCGCTGCGGGCCACGTGCCCCGGCGTCTGTTTGCGATTCACTCGCAAACGATTGCGACGAAACGGTTTTATGAGGATGTCTCGCATGGGGATGGGCACGCGGGCCCGGGCGCTGATCGGTGGCGGTATCGCCGCCTTGAGCCTGGCCGTTTTCGCCGCCACGCCGGCCTTGGCTTCGGAAGGCGACCGGATGGGTCAACCGACGCCGGGCGGCATCACGCTTCAGCCGGCGGCCTCGCCGCTCAAGGTCGAGGCGCACTTCTTCCACGACTGGATTCTGCTGCCGATCATCACGGCCATCACCATCCTCGTGCTGGCGCTGCTGATCTGGATCGTGGTCCGCTACAACAAGAAGGCCAACCCGGTCCCGGCGAAGTGGAGCCACAACACCCTGATCGAGGTGATCTGGACGGTGCTGCCGGTCCTGATCCTGGTGTTCATCTCCCTGTTCTCGTTCCGCCTGCTGTTCGCCTACAACAACATGCCGGACCCGTACCTGACCGTTAAGGCCACCGGGAACCAGTGGAACTGGGGCTACGAATACCCCGACCAGGGCATCACCGAGTACGTCTCGAACATGCTGTCCGAGGAAGAGATCGCCGAGCGCGGCATGGATCACGGCCTCTACCGTCTGGCCGCCGACGAACCGATCGTCGTGCCGGTCGGCAAGACCATCCGTATCCAGGTCACCGCCGCGGACGTGATCCACGCCTTCGCCCTGCCGGCCTTCGGTCTGAAGATCGACGCCGTCCCGGGTCGCCTGAATGAAACCTGGTTCCGCGCCGACCGCGTCGGCACCTTCTACGGCCAGTGCTCCGAGCTGTGCGGCGTCGACCACGCCTTCATGCCGATCGAGATCCGCGTCGTCAGCCAGGCCGAGTTCGAGGCCTGGGTCGTCTCCAAGGGCGGTTCGATGACCCCGCCGGCGCCGGAAGGCGCGGCCGCTCCGGCCGCCGCCCCCGCCGCTGACGTCGCCGCCGACGCCTCCACCGCCGC